>NZ_BAABMI010000014.1:0-36472 GCF_054785195.1 Secundilactobacillus muriivasis
CATAAACCCCGGGCTTGGGTTTATGGTGGGTGGTCCTTAGGTGCAGGTCTCTGCTTCTTGGAACACGTTTCGGCACGGTAGCCGGAACGATTCATAAACCCCGGGCTTGAGTTCATGGTGGGAATCTCTTAGGCTCCAGTTTCTGCTTTTTGAACAGGTTTCGTCACGGTAACCAGAACGCACAACTGAAACTAATCATAAAAAATAACCAATCAACAAAACAGATCATTCAAAACAGCGCCGAAAACCGATGGCGCCGTAAGTCTGCTCACCTAAGTCTAAAAATACTTTGTGAAAGTCCCTTGACACTCATCAAGATTAGAGTTAAATTAGAAAATAATTTCAGGATTTCAATTAAATATGAGGCAACGATGAGAAGAGTAAACAAGGCGGGTCCGCAAAGAGAGCTACGGTTGGTGAGAAGTAGTCGGCGCAAGTTGTTGAAGATGGTCTCTGAGCTTGACCAGGGGTGGCAGTCTGCTACCTGGTCCGTTGGCAAACGATATCATGCGGAGTATCGCTGCATTTAGCGGTACTTATCAAGATTTGAACTGTGAAGTTCAAGTAAATTTCAGGTGGTAACGCGAAACCCTCGTCCCGATTAACTCGGGATGGGGGTTTCTTTAGTTCCAAAACCAATTAGGTGGCGCGCCGCGGCTCGAAGCCAGTTTAACGGCTGGTTCGTGGCAACTTCTAATTGTTGCGTGTCAACCGGGCCTTTTACCCATAAGCCCATGCATCAAAATAAGCCAGACTTCGGAGGGAATTGAGTATGACAAAAGAACATATTGAAACGATTTTAGCACAAGCAGGGAACCGAACGGATGAAGCAAAAACGGGATCTGTATCAACACCACTTTATTTTTCAACGGCATTTCGTCACGGTGGCTTAGGTCAATCGACCGGCTACGATTACGCGCGGGAATCAAACCCAACGCGAGATGTGTTACAAGAAACGTTAGCGAAATTGGAAAACGGGGTTGCGGCCTTTGCGTTGAGTTCTGGGATGGCGGCCATTCAGCTGGTATTTTCACAATTCAAGTCTAGTGACGAGATTATTGTTTCGGATGACTTGTACGGCGGTTCCTTCCGGTTCTTTGACCTGTTGACCGATAACTATGGCATGACGTTCCACCTTTGGGATGGTCAAGATTTTGACCGCTTAAGCGAGTTAGTTTCGCGGGAACATGCCAAGGGTATCTGGCTTGAAACGCCATCTAACCCAACAATGAAGATCATCGATATTGCCAAAACAGCCTCGATCGCTCACGAACACGACGTTAAAGTGATCGTGGATAACACCTTCTACACGCCATTATTACAACAACCATTGAACGAAGGGGCCGATTTAGTCGTTCACAGTGCCACTAAATACCTGAGTGGCCACAACGACATCTTGGCCGGCGCAGTAGTTTGCAAGTCAGAAGAAGACGCTGAATGGCTTGACCGCAACTTGATGACCACTGGGGCCAATTTAGATCCCTTTGACTGTTGGCTCTTGTTGAGAAGTTTGAAGACCTTACCATTGCGGTTGGCGCAACACGAACGAAACGCTAAAGCCATTGTTGAAGCCCTTGAAGCCAACGATGCTGTCGATAAAGTGTTATATCCCGGTCACGGCGGCATGATCAGTTTCTACGTACACGATGAGGACTGGGTCGATTCGATCCTGCAACACCTCAACATCATTTCGTTTGCTGAAAGCCTGGGCGGCGTCGAAAGTCTATTGACCGTCCCAGCCATCCAAACCCACGCTGATTTGACCGAAGAAGAACGCCAAGCGAAGCACATTACGAAGAGTTTGTTGCGGTTATCCGTTGGCCTTGAAAACAGCGACGATTTAATTGACGATTTAAACCAAGCCATTGAAGCTGCGACTGTCAAAGCCGCCACGAAGTAAGGAGGAATTGCCCATGACCCAAGAATTTTCAGACGCCACTAAGGTGATCAAAACCACAACCAAACCCGATCCAGCAACGGGCGCATTGAACCCACCGATCCAATTGTCATCCACGTTTGCGCAACCGGATTTGGACCATTTTGGCAAATACGACTATACCCGTAGCGGCAACCCCACTCGTGACGTGCTAGAAGATAGCATCGCTGCCCTTGAACACGGGACGCGCGGCTTTGCGTTTGCGACCGGAATGGCTGCGATTTCAACGGCTTTCTTAACGTTGCATCAAGGCGACCACGTCATCGTTACTAACGACGTTTACGGCGGGACGTTCCGCTTAGTGACGCAACTCTTGCCAAACTACGGCATTGACTATACGTTCGTTGACTGTAATGATCCAGAAGCGCTGAAGGCTGCCTTTACGCCGAAGACGAAAGTGGTTTACATTGAAACCCCAGCTAACCCAACGTTGAAAGTGACCGACATTAAGCAAGTTGTTCGTATCGCTCACGAACACGATGCGTTGGTCTTTGCGGATAACACGTTCATGACGCCGATTTTCCAGAAGCCATTGGACTTGGGCGTTGATTTAGTGCTCCATAGCGGGACCAAGTTCTTAGCGGGCCATTCTGATATTTTGGCCGGCTTAATCGTGACGAAGACCAAGGAATTGGGTGATGCAGTTTACTTCATTCAAAACGCCATGGGTGCCACGCTTGGCATTAGCGATTGTTGGTTACTCCTCCGCGGCATCAAGACGCTTGGTGTCCGGGTCAAAGCCGAAGCTGAAAGTGCGCTCGAATTAGCCAAATGGTTCCAAGAACAAGCCATTGTCGAAGGCGTCAACTATCCTGGATTAATGGACTTTGAGGGCCACGACATTCAATTCAGCCAAGCCACGTCTGGCGGGGCAGTTCTTTCCTTTGATATTGGGTCGGAAGATAACGTCCGTAAACTGGTCAAAGAGCTGAAGATTCCGGTCTTCTCCGTATCCCTTGGGGCAGTGGAAACCATCTTATCCTACCCACCAAAGATGTCACACGCCGAATTATCAGCGGATGAACGTCACGAACGGGGCATCTCTGATGGTCTGTTGCGGCTTTCCGTTGGGGTTGAAGACGTTGATGATTTGAAGGCGGACTTTAAGCAGGCCTTTGAGAAGATCGAAGCAGCTAATTTAGTGAGATAAACGGCGGTAAAATTAAATTAAACGATGGACACTCAAAAGCAGGAGAAAGCCTATATTGGTAAGTATTGAACTAATTTTTAACTCAAAGTTAGTTAAAAATTTGAGTTAATCTCAAGACTATTATCTAGCCTAAACACCAATAGGCTTCCAAGCTTCGCTGGGTCGTGCGCCAAACCTCAGGCCCCGGCCATATAAGAGAACCGGCCCGTAGATTCCAAAACCAGGAATCCACGGGCCGGTTCTCTTATATTCTGGGACCTAAACGAGGTTTGTCTCACTCTTGATGTTTTTTTGCTTGACTTAGAGTTGCCTCTAAGTTGTTTAATAGAAGTTAACTCAAACTTCGGAGGACACAAACATGCAAGACTTTAAATTTCATAACCCAACTGATATTCGGTTCGGCCGCAAGCACATTGATGCCGAATTACACGATGCCGTTGCCCAATTTGGCAACAACGTGCTGTTCGTTTATGGTGGTCATTCAATTAAAAAATCAGGCCTTTATGACCGTGTAAAAGAGTTGCTGTCAGACCTTAACGTGGTTGAATTGGGCGGCGTTGAACCCAATCCTAAGCTAGCTTCGGTTCAAGAAGGACAACGTTTAGCCAAGGAACATGATATTGACGTTATCTTGGCCGTTGGCGGCGGTTCCGTCGTTGATGCCAGTAAAGTGATCGGTTCGGCCAAGTTCTACGAAGGTGATCCTTGGGACCTCGTGATCAAGGCGAACGGCGCTGACCGAAACGCCTTGCCACAAGTTCCCGTTGTGGACATCCTCACGTTATCCGCAACTGGCACAGAAATGAACTTTGGTTCAGTGATCACCAACCCAGAAACCCACGAAAAATACGGTACCCAAGGCCCTAACTCCCCAGCCGTATCGTTCTTAGATCCCGAACTCACTGAAACCGTGCCCGCTCGGCAAACGGCTGCTGGCTCAATTGATATTTTTAGCCATTTGACCGAACAGTATTTTGACCGTGACGATGCAAACGATGCATCTAAGGGGATGATCGAAGGGCTGATGCGGGCAGTTATTAAGTGGGCGCCCGTGGCCATTGCGGACCCAACCAACTACGATGCACGCGCTAACTTAATGTGGACGGCGACGATGGCCTTGAACGGGCTAGTTGGTGCGGCCAATAAGGGTGGCTGGACAGTTCACGCTTTGGAACATGAATTGTCAGCCTACTACGATATCACCCACGGTATCGGATTGGGCATTCTAACGCCTCGTTGGATGGACTGGGTGTTGGAAGATAAGAGTACGGTGGCGTTGTTTGCACGATTCGCTCGAAACGTCTGGGCGTTAAGCGGCGACGATGACGCGCAGCTTGCTCGGGATGCGGTTCAAAAGACCTATGATTGGATCGCATCATTGGGGGCTGAAATGACGTTGCCAGAAGTTGGCATTAAAGACGACACTTACTTTGAGGCCATGGCAGCGAACGCCGTTGATCATGGTAAGTTGATCAAGCGGGGATACGTTCCCGTGACGCCAGCGGATGCACAACGGATCTATCGGGACTCGTTAGTGGCATTTCGAGGCGCTAATAACTAAATCATCAACCAAGCAAGCCCCCAAAATTGTCGATAAAATGACAGTTTTGGGGGCTTGCGTTTGTTTATGGAAAGGGCTTGTCAGCGGTATCAACGGCATGATATGATTTAACTAACTAATGCGAACGTATGTTTAGGGGTGGATAACTTGAAAAAGCGTAATTGGTGGTTACTAATGGGGATCGTGCTAGGGATTATCGGCGTTGCTGGCTGGCAGGTACCATCGGCACAGGCGGCGTCCGTGAAAGTCTTAAAGAAGAAGGCGTACAGTGATTTAGCGATGCACGCTAAAACTACTAAAACGGCCTATATGTGGGATCTGAAGCACAGCAAACATATTCATAATTTAAAGAATTACCCGAAAACCACGTGGTACTTATCTAAGAGTTATAAGTTGCGAATCGGCAAGACCACGGGGATCTACTACCGCGTAAAGAATAACACTGGTAAGATTGAAGGGTTGGTTTGGCGAGATTACCTGACTAAGGGTGATAACCCGAATGATGCGCTGGCCAAGAATCCACTGGTTAAGTCCTATGGTGGCGGTTTAGCGGGTATTAAATCAGCTCGTGAGGCGGCTAAGTTGCAAGTCGATATCTTAGCGCTGTTCCCCGGGACAATTTTGAATGACCAATATACGACGGATGCGCGGAATGATTTAAACGCAGGGATCAATCGCACGAACAACTACTCCACAACTAATAAAAACAAGCAAGCCGTGGGCATCTTTTCGGCCTATAACTGGACCAAGACGACCAGTAAAACCGACTTCGTTAAACTGGTCAAGGCGGGTCTGGAGAACCAGGGCTATACCACGGCAAAACGGAATCAGTTTAAGGGGTATCAAATTGGTGTTTACGCCACGCCACATGGCTATGACAGTAATTACAAGAACTGGTTGAGTGGGTACGGTTCTTGGGGTATCTACCTGGTACCGACCCAGAACGCGTTGAACTAGAGTAGCGCGGCTAAAAAACTAGTCTCAAACTGACCGGGGCGTTGGAGGTACTGCTTGCCAAACTCGTCAATTAACCCGTGAAAATCCTGTGCTATTTCGAAGGTGAAGGATTGGGGTAGCGTGATTTGGCGTTGCAGGTGTTGATAAGTATCCGTGTGTTCATAGCCAAGGTGTTGGAATAGACGCCGCGTGTAAGTGTCAGCGATAAACGCGGGTTGATCAAAGATGTAGACTAAAAACACATCGGCGGTTTCGTTACCAACGCCCGGTAGTTTAAGTAGCTGTTGACGTAAGGTTGCGCGATTGGCTTGCCAAATCTGGGCGTAATCCCAATGCTGGTCATTGAACCATTGGAAGACGCTGTGGAGCGCTTTGGCCTTATTCTGATAGAAACCACTAGGACGAATGAGATCAACTAGTTCATCGTGACTAAGGGCTAAGAGGGCGTCAGCATCTAGCTTAGTGGCGCGTTTAAGGTTTTGTAAGGATTGGTCGGCGTTTTGCCAGTTCGTGTTTTGGACCAGAATTGCGCCAACAATAATGTCACGTTTTGTTTCAGCTGGCCACCAACCCGAGGGACCCATGTGAGTGAGTAGGGTTTGGTAGAGCCAATTGAGATCGATTGAAGTTGTGATAGGACATCTGCCTTTCAATTAGAATGCGTAATTCCAATTTAGCACAGTCCTCATTAAATGTCGGGAATTTGGATTGAACGGGGAGGAATTTTGATGACTAAAGTGATGTATCAAACGGTATCGTTGTTGGATCAGCCGATGATTTTAGCGGCAAGTGATCAAGGGTTGTGTTTTGTCGGAACGCCAGGTGCTGGCGTTGATGAACTAGCCGACTTTCAGTTAACGGCGGATCTTGTTCATCAGGAAACGCCGATTTTAACGCAGGCAACAGCGGAATTAAGGGAATATTTAGCTGGTAGCCGCCATCACTTTGATGTGCCATTAGACCCTATCACGGGAACGGCGTTGCAACGGCAGGTTTGGCATGCGTTAAGCCAACTGAATTACGGTGAAACCATTTCGTACAGTACCTTAGCTGCCCGCGTTGAGCACCCAACGGCAGTTCGGGCAGTGGCGACCGCGGTGGCTAAGAATCCGCTAATGATCGTGGTACCGTGCCACCGAATTTTACGCAAGGATGGTAGCATCGGTCAGTTTCGGGGTGGCGTTTCTTTAAAGCGCCAACTATTAACGCTAGAATCTCGTTGACATCGCCCGTAAAAGGGTCAAAATAAGACTATGTAGGACTAAACGGAAGCGGGCGCAACAAGCGACTGATTTCCCAATGGAGGAACGACATGGTTACGATACGAGACATTGCGAAACGGGCTGGGGTGTCGGTGTCAACGGCATCACGGGCACTCAATGATCACCCGAAAATCAGTATGAAAACGCGAAAAAAAATCAAACAACTCGCGGATGAAATGGGTTATCTGCCGAACTACAATGCCAAGACCCTGACGAACGGCGTCTCCAATGCGGTTGGTGTCGTTTTTCCACCGGGAGAGATGAGTACGTCGGCCAATCCATTTTACGTGGATCTGTTAATGGGCATCAATCAGCAGCTACGGGCCCGAAACGGGGTGCTATCGGTGGCAATTGCGACGACCAGTGATGAACTGGTGCAAAACGTGGCCTCGTTAATCAGTCAGGGCCTTATTCGGTACTTTATTTTGCTGTATTCGAAACGCGATGATCCAGTGATTGCCTTGTTGAAGCAACAAGACGTTCGGTACGTGCTCGTTGGTGATCCTAATGAGGATGGCGAGGCGTACGTTAACAACGATAATCATCTTGCGGGTGAACGAGTTGGTGATTACTTGATCGATAAGTTTGACGTTCATCGGACGTTGTTTGTTGAATCAGAACCCGAACTGGGGTTTGAACGTAAACGGCGGTTAGGGTTTCAGGCATCGATGAAGCGCGCTGGCGTTGATGCTGAGGTGCTTAAACTGCCTAAGCAGAGTCAGCAACATTTGGACCAAGCCGTTGCCCAATTTTTACGGACGCGGCAGACGTTGGACGGCATTGTGACGACGGATGATTTGCTGGGATTGATGATTTATCAGTTGATGTGGCAACTAGGTCATACGGTACCGTTAATCAGCTTTAACCGGAATAAGACGGGGATGCTGATGGGTGACCAAGTGCGGTTTGTTGAACTTTATCCGCAACAGATGGGTGAAGCGGCGGTTCGGGTACTGTTTAATGAGAGTCGCCAGTCGGAAGTGATTCCGTTTACGATTGAGCGTTAAAAAATTGAGGTTGTGAAAGTGGGACTACTCAGGCGTTTTGAGCTAAGGGGAATCCCCTTTTTTTAAAAACTTTAGTGCAACCGGTTGCATTCTTTTGCAAACGGTTGCATAATAGGTTTCGTAGAAAGCGTTTGCAATCATCAAATTTGTTCGAGGAGGAATCAGAATGTCAGAATCTAGCACTGCTGACGCAACGCCGGTCGCAACCGAACCTAAAAAAGATTTGTTGCCCGCGTTGCCATCATCGACCATTTTCCTGATCAACTTCGGTTTTTTGGGTGTTCAGATGGCCTTCCAATTACAAAGTACCAACATGGGTCGGATCTTCCAAACCATTGGGGCTGATCCTAATAACTTAGGCTTCTTCTTTATTTTACCGCCATTAGCCGGCATGATCGTCCAACCACTCGTTGGGTATTTCTCAGACCGGACTTGGTCACCAAAACTCGGTCGGCGAATTCCGTACCTGTTGATTGGGGCCATTATTGCCATGATCGTGATGTGTCTGTTACCAAATGCCGGGAGTTTTGGCTTCGGGTTCGCTTCGTTAGCCGCACTTTGGTTCGGGGCCATTTCACTGTTATTCATGGATCTATCGTCTAACATCGCCATGCAACCATTTAAGATGATGGTTGGTGACATGGTGAACGAAAAGCAAAAGGGGTTTGCTTACGCCATTCAAAGTTTCAGTTCTAACGCTGGGGCTTTGTTAGCCAGCATCTTCCCGTTCGCGTTAACCGCACTTGGGTTAGCGAACACCGCTAAGAAGGGGACCGTTCCCCCATCGGTTGTTTGGTCATTTTACGCCGGTGCCATTATCTTGTTACTCTGCTGCTTGCTGACGGTCTTCCGGGTTAAGGAATACGACCCAGTGACCTACGCCAAGTACCACGGCATCGAAGATAACCAAGAAAAGAAGGGCATCTTCGCCGCTTTGAAGTCAGCGCCTAAAGTGTTCTGGACCGTTTCCGTTGTGCAATTCTTCTGCTGGATGGGCTTCCAATACCTTTGGACCTACGCAACTGGTGCCATTGCTTCCAACGTTTGGGGCGTTACCAATCCAACCAGCGCTGGTTACCAAGCTGCCGGGAACTGGTACGGTGTGATGTCAGCCGTTCAATCCATTGCGGCCGTTATCTGGGCCTTAGTTTTATCAAAGGTCAACAACAACCACCACAAGGGCTTCTACTCCGCAAGTTTGATCATGGGGGCCGTTGGCTTCGGGTCAATCTTCTTCATTCATGATAAGTACACGTTGTTCATTTCCTTTGCCTTGATTGGTTGCGCTTGGGCTGCAATGAACGCCTTCCCATTCACGTTCTTGACCAACGCTATCGAAGACTCCGCCAACATGGGGACTTACTTAGGCTTGTTCAACAGTAGTATCTGTTTACCACAAATCGTGGCGTCAATTGCTAGTTTCGCCATTTTCCCACTGTTGGGCTCACACATGCCAACCATGTTGTTACTGTCCGGGATCTTCTTAGCAGTCGGCGCTGCCAGTGTTGGCATCGTCAAAGAAGTTTGGGCACGTAAAGCGGCTTAACCGTCAGCATTTTAGAGAAAGAGGTAGCATAAAATGAAACAAACCTTTGAAATCACACCGTGGCACATTGTCACGCATAACTTTAATCCTGAAGATAAGCGTCTTCAGGAATCCATGACCAGTTTAGGTAACGGCAACATGGGGATGCGGGGATTCTTCGAAGAGGACTATTCCGGCGATACGTTGCCAGGCATCTATCTGGGCGGCGTTTGGTTCCCAGATAAGACCCGAGTTGGTTGGTGGAAGAACGGCTATCCTAAGTACTTTGGGAAAGTGATCAACGCCATCAATTTCATTAAGTTGAACGTGCTGATCAACGGTGAACCCGTTGACTTGGCGACGGACCAGTTCAGTAACTTTGCGTTGGATTTGGACATGCAACACTCACAGTTGACCCGGTCGTGTACGCTGACCAAGCAGGGGCGGCAAATTGGGTTTAAGTTTGAACGGTTCATTAGTGCTGCGCAAAAGGAACTGGCCGTTATTCGCTTAACCGTAACGAACCAGAGCCAAGAGGCCGTTAACGTGACGTTCCGTTCAGCCTTGGATGCCGATGTTCAAAACGAAGATGCCAACTACGATGAACGGTTCTGGAACGTGTTGAAAACGGATCAAACCGCAACAACGGGTTCAATCGTTGCCATTACGAAGGAAAATCCCTTTGGCACGCCCCGGTTTACCGTTGGCGTTCAGATGACGAACACCACGGATCTCACGGCCGGCGATGTGATCAAACCAAGCTCAAGCGCAGTTGTTAACCAGTTCAGTGGTGACCTTGCCCCTAACCAAAGCACCCAACTGACGAAGCACGTTATTGTCGTAACCTCACGGGATTACGATAACCGCGCTGATTTGGAAACTGCGATGAAGACCTTGAGTAGCCAGGTTGCGATGAAGAGTTACGACGACCTATTTGCTGCCCACGAAAAGATTTGGGCCGATCGTTGGGAAAAGTCCGACGTTGAAATTGATGGTGACACGGGCGCTCAACAGGGGATTCGCTTCAACCTCTACCAGTTATTCTCAACCTATTATGGTGAAGATAGCCGGTTAAACATCGGGCCAAAGGGCTTTACGGGTGAAAAATACGGTGGCGCAACTTACTGGGACACCGAAGCCTTCGCCGTACCCGTTTACCTGGGCATCACCGATCCATCCGTGACGCGCAACTTGTTAATGTACCGGTACCAACAACTCGATGGCGCCTACGTTAACGCCTGCGAACAGGGCCTCAAAGGGGCCTTGTACCCAATGGTGACCTTTGATGGGATCGAATGCCATAACGAATGGGAAATTACGTTTGAAGAAATTCACCGGAATGGTGATATTGCCTTCGCCATTTACAACTACACCCGTTACACCGGCGATACGAGTTACGTGCTTAACGAAGGTAGCAAAGTGCTCACCGAAATTTCGCGCTTCTGGGCCGACCGGGTTCACTTTAGCGAACGTAACCAGCAGTACATGATCCACGGCGTTACCGGACCAGATGAGTACGAAAACAACGTGGACAACAACTGGTACACCAACTATTTGGCACAGTGGACGTTGAAATACACGTTGGAGATTTTGGACCAAGTTTCTGATGACGTCGCAGCTAAGTTGGCCGTGACGGATGGCGAAAAGAAGCAGTGGCAAGATATTGTCGACCGGATGTATTTGCCAGCTGACAAAGACTTAGGCATCTTTGTGCAGCACGACGGCTTCTTGGATAAGGACTTAAAACCAGTCTCAGCCATTCCAGCTGACCAACGGCCAATCAACCAAAACTGGTCGTGGGATAAAATCTTGCGCTCACCATACATCAAGCAGGGTGATGTGTTGCAAGGGGTCTGGGACTTCATCGACGACTTCACACCGGCTCAAAAGAAGGCCAATTTCGACTTCTACGAACCACTGACCGTTCATGAATCAAGTTTATCAGCGGCCATTCACTCGATTTTAGCGGCTGACTTGCACTACGAAGACAAAGCGGTTGAAATGTATGAACGGACTGCCCGGTTGGATCTGGACAACTACAACAACGATACCAGCGATGGCTTGCACATTACATCCATGACTGGGAGCTGGCTGGCAATCGTCCAAGGCTTTGCTGGCATGCGGGTCCGCAATGATCAATTACACTTCGCCCCATTCCTACCAAAGAAGTGGAACAGCTACCAATTCCGGGTACTGTTCCGCGGTCGCTCGATCCAAGTTCGGGTCGATTCGACTGGCACGAAACTGACTTTACTGTCTGGTGAACCTTTGACGGTTGATCTGGATGGGAAAGCGGTTGAACTTGCATAGTTGATTTAGTGAAAGTCCCTCAACGCGTTACTTGCGTTGAGGGGCTTTTTGCTTACGTTTGTGTCCAGCGTAAGCATTCGTGTGTCTAGTTTGTGAAGTGTCGTGATTTGCTTGAACTGTCGATTCCGGTAAGCGACTAGGTTCCTGCTGTGGGGCCGGCCTGAGCCAAAGGGCGGTCTCAGCCCTCGAATTCAAGCCTCGCCAAAATCCGTGCGAGTCTTGAATTCGTCCCCGATAATTGGCGGTTGTTGGAAGTTCATCAACAACCATCAATTATCGCGACACAGCATACACCTAGCCGCTTACCGAAATCTTACATTGGCGCAATTCGGCACTATTGTAGAGCATCTCAAAATACGTTTAACGGCAACGTAGCATATTTGATTAGCATAAACGTAACATACAACTGATACGTTTTCACATCGCACAATCGTTGATTCATTGCGGTTACTGAACATTAACCACGATTGTTTCCGCAGTTGTTGAGGTATCATCTGACGTTGATATTATGCACTTTCGTCGACTTCAGAATGTGACAGTCAGCAGTTTTGTTACCGACAGCGCACCATGTAGCGGGAGGCGGAGGCGCGCGAGGCTCAGCAGTGTCGGTATGACTTAAGCAGTCGTAGTCCGTGGGGTTCGGGCTGCGAGTGCTTTAGTCATACGCGGGTCCGGAAAGATCCGGCACGGAAGTGGTCTTCTTCCGTTCCTAGCTCGTAGGCCCGCCACTGCGTTCCAGCCTCGCATAGCGCCGGAGCCTCTCGCGGCACCCTCCCACTATATAAAACCAGAATCACTGAATTTCACAAACTAAACATGCTTACGCTAGACACAAGCGTAAACAAAAAGTCCCCACCAATGCTCAATTGGTGGGGACTTTTAATCAGTAAAACTCAATAAACGCTTGAGGGATTCGCTTCTTCCTCATAGATATGCGTTTTTACTTGGTGCAACAGGTCATTAAGATCGCCAGCACCATCTGAACTTAACGGTGTTTGTAACAATTGGTTCAGTTCGTGAAAAACGCGCTCGATGTGGACTAGCGCTTGCTCGCCTTCTGGTGTGAGGGACAAAAGCTTAGTGCGTTCATTATCTAGCGGCACTGTCCGGATAACCAGGTTTCGGTTAACGAGGCCCTTCAGCAGATTAGTAATACTAGCTTCCTGCCGGTTAAGGTAGTGCGCAATATCACGTTGTTTATTGTGAGGGTGATGGGCAATGTACGCCATTGTGCGCCCTTGATCACTGTTCAGATTAAGGTCTCTGAGGTGGTGATTAACGAATTGGACTTCGAAGTTTGCGATTTGGTGAATAAGACTAGAAGTAGTCTGTACGTTCATGGTAAGTGCCGCCTCCTTTGATATCAAGTTGAAAAACAGTATACCGTTAAATACTTGTCGCTACAAGTGTTTTGTGATAATTATTAGAATATTTTTAGAATTCGTTATAACATCTCCGCATAACAACCCATCAGTAACCGGGACTTATTAGTGAATAATTTACCTAAGAACTGTTACTTGATTAATTCAAGGAGATTGCTTACACTACCGGTGCAACATAATTTTGGAGGTGGAAATGATGACAACTGCATTTGCCAGTCCGTCGACTTATGTTCAAGGTGACGGGTTATTGAAGGATGCTGCTAAGTACATTGCGCCGTTTGGAAAACAGGGTTTGTTGTTAACGGATGACGTGGTTTGGCAGCTGATTGGGGAACAGTTTTATGGTGATTTGACTGCGGCTGGGTTGACGATTGAGCGCGTTGCGTTTAATGGTGAGAGTTCGCCGGAAGAAATTGAGCGAATCAAAACCATCGGCGAGCAGAGTAAAGCGGCTTTTGTGATCGCGTTGGGCGGGGGCAAGACCAACGACACTACGAAGGCGGTCGGTGATGTGCTACACGTGCCGGTGGTGATCGTGCCGACACTGGCATCGAATGATTCGCCTTGTACCCGGTTAAGCGTGATCTATTCGGAGTCGGGTGAATTTTTGCATTATATCTTTTATGATAAGAATCCCGATTTAGTCTTAGTAGATACATCGGTTATCGCGGGTGCGCCAGTACGTTTTTTGATTGACGGCATGGCGGATGCGTTGTCAACCAATGTGGAAGCGCAGACCGTTGCCCGGGCGCGGGAAGTGACGTTACTGCCGCTTCAGACGCAGCAAACTGCCGCCGGATTGGCGTTAGCGGAAAAGTGTGAGGACTTGTTATTCAAATACGGGACGCAGGCCGTCACAGCAGCCGCAAGTCACGTGGTGTCACCGGCACTCACTCACATCGTTGAAGCCAACATTTTGCTAAGCGGGGTAGGGGCTGAAAGTTCTGGCTTAGCTGCAGCTCATAGTTTTCAAAATGGCCTAACAGCGTTGTCAGGTGACGTTCACAAACTGTCTCACGGCCAAAAGGTTTCGTACGGGACGCTGGTGAACCTCGTTTTGGAAGGTGCCAGTGATAAGCGGTTTGAAAAATACCTCAAATTTGAACTTGCGCTAGGCTTACCAACCACACTAGCTGACTTGAAGCTGGCGGATGCCTCAGACGAAGATTTGATGAAGGTCGCAACGCTGACGGTTCAGGAAGGTGAAACCATTCATAACATGGGGTTCCCGGTAACTGCAGCGGCGGTATTTGAAGCGATTAAAGCGGTGGATGCTTATTCCCGGAAGTTTCAGGGATTAGATTAATATGTAATGTTAAGTGGGCGTGAATTCTCGATTGAGAATTCACGCCCACTTAGTGTTTAGATTAATGTTGTTAGTCGTGAACCCGAATCGTTAAGAACCGGTCGATCAACGCCGGGGTGACTTCGTGGTCGATGGTGCTGGCATTGAGGTTAATGGCTTCAATGGCCGCCATATCAGCATCGGTTAACGCAAAATCAAAAACGGCCATGTTTTCGACCATCCGTTGTTCATGCGTCGACTTTGGAATCACCACAACGCCACGTTGTAATAGCCAGCGAAGGGCAACTTGTGCCGGCGTTTTACCGTACTGCTGACCGATTTGAGTCAGGGTTGGGTCGGTGAAAATACCGTGCTTACCTTCTGCAAATGGCCCCCAAGCTTCGGGTTGAATATGGCGGTCCTGCATGAATTTTAAATCATCGGGTTGTTGGTTGAATACGTTGAGGTCGACTTGGTTGACGGCCGGTTTAACGTCGGTGAACAACTCAAATTCCGCTAATTTGCCAGCAGTGAAGTTTGACACACCAATTGCGCGAATCTTGCCAGCATGGTAGGCCTCTTCTAAGGCCCGCCAAGCACCGTAAATATCGCCGATGGGTTGGTGGAGTAAGTAAAGATCAATGTAATCGAGTTGCAGTAAATCAAGGGCGCGCTGAAGACCAGCTTTGGCGCCTTCGTAGGTCATATCTTGAATCCAGAGCTTTGAGGTGATAAAAAGCTCTTCGCGAGGAACGCCACTGGCTTTGAGCGCTTCGCCAACAGCTGCTTCGTTATGATAGGCCGCAGCGGTATCGAATAGTCGGTAACCGTGCTTAATGGCGGTGAGAACGGTTTGCTGAGTTTCGTTCGAATCAAGAATTTGAAAGACGCCAAGGCCGAGTTGGGGCATTTTGACGCCGTTATTCAGAGTAATGGTTTGCATGGCGGACACCTTTCTTAATTGGAGTTACGTTTAGTTTATCACCAAATTCTCATTTACGGGAGCTTTGTTTACTACTGTCGTTTGTGTCCAGCGTAAGTGTGCGGAGCGAGACGGGTTGAGAGCAGTGTGCAAGGCGACATCGGTGAAGGCGCCCGGGCCTGGCGGGTTTACCGATGTCGCCTTGCATGCAGCTCTCAGTCTCGCGCAGCACCATTCGGCGTGGTGGCCAGAAAGCGCGTGGTTGACAAGTTCCTACGACTTCAGGAACCCTGGAAATAACAGCTTAAGCGGCGCCGAATTTTGTAGCCTGAACGAGCGCTTTTCAATGCGACTTTGGCGAGCGAAGCGATGACAAACAGCAACCCTTACGCTGGACCACAAACGACAGCAAAAAGCCGTCATTTGCTCCCTATTGGGGAAGCAAATGACGGCTTCATCATAAAACTACTTCGTAATCGCAGCTTTCATCTGTTGTGCATATTCAGTTAACTTAGCGGGCGCATCTGCACCGTTCTCGGCCACGATGTTGACGCAAGCAGAACCGACGATGGCGCCGTCAGCAATGCTGGTCATTTCGGCGGCTTGTTCTGGGGTGTGGATCCCGAAACCAATCGCGGTTGGGACATCGGTGACGGCCTTGATGCGGTCGATCAGGGAACCCAAGTCCTTGGCGAATTCACTCCGTTCGCCGGTAACGCCGAGGGAAGAAACCACGTAGATGAAGCCGGTAGCGGCCTTGGCGATTTTTTCGATTCGGTCAGCTGAAGTTGGGGTGATCAGTGGAATCAAATCGATGTTGTGTTTTTCAGCGAATGGCACGATTTCACCACGTTCTTCGTATGGCATGTCAGGAATGACCAAACCGCGGATGTCGAGTTCGTCACAGCGAGCAGTGAAGGCTTCGTAGCCGTATTGGAAGACGACGTTTAAGTAGGTCAAGAAGGCCAATGGCACATCGGTTTGTTTCCGGATTTCGACGACGATATCAAATAAGGTATCCATTGGTAAGTCTGGATCAGCCTTTAAGGCGCGGATGTCAGCGGCTTGGATAACTGGGCCATCGGCGACTGGATCTGAGAATGGCAGGCCCAGTTCAACGATGTCGGCGCCACCCTTGGCGAGGGCGACCACGTTGTTGACCGTACTGTCGAAGTCTGGATCGTTAGCGACAACGAATGGAATGAAGGCTTTTTGGTTTGCGAAAACGGCTTTTAAATTACTCATCAATATCGACTCCCTTGTATTTGGCGATTGAGGCAACGTCCTTGTCCCCACGGCCGGAGAGGGTGCAGACAATGATTTGATCCTTACGCATCTTTGGTGCAATCTTTTGAACGTAGGCAACGGCGTGGCAACTTTCGATTGCGGCGACGATACCTTCGGTTTTAGCGATGTATTCAAATGCAGCGACGGCTTCATCATCGGTGATACCGACGTATTGGGCACGGCCAGTCTTAGCTAAGTAGGCGTGTTCTGGGCCAACGCCTGGGTAATCCAACCCGGCTGAAATTGAGTAAACGGGGTTGATTTGACCAGTCTTGTTTTGTAGGAACATCGACTTCATACCGTGGAAAATACCGTCAGAACCACGTTCAACGGTGGCAGCGGTCAAGTTGGTTTCAACACCCTTCCCAGCAGCTTCGGCGCCAACAAGTTGAACACTTGGGTCGTCGATGTAGTTGGCGAAGGAACCGATGGCGTTTGACCCACCACCGACACAGGCAACGACCATGTCAGGCAATTGACCGGCTTTTTCCTGCAATTGAGCCTTTGATTCTTGGCTGATGATGCTTTGGAAATCGCGAACCATCAATGGGTATGGGTGAGGACCAGTTGCGGAACCCATGCAGTAGAACGTGTCGTCCACGCGTTTAGTCCAGTCTTGAAGTGCCGCGTTGATGGCATCCTTCAACACCATTGAACCGCTGGTAACGGGGTGCACCTTAGCGCCCAATAGTTCCATCCGGTAAACGTTCAACTTTTGACGGTCGGTGTCTTCCTTACCCATGAAGACTTCACATTCCATACCGAAGTAAGCGGCGATGGTGGCAGTTGCGACCCCGTGTTGGCCAGCGCCAGTTTCGGCGATCAAACGGGTTTTGCCCATGTGCTTAGCCAATAAAGCTTGGCCGATAACGTTGTTGATCTTGTGGGCCCCGGTGTGGTTCAAATCTTCCCGTTTAAGGTAGATTTGGGCACCACCAAGGTCCTTGGTCATCCGTTCAGCGTAGTACAGCAACGATGGGCGGTTAGCGTAATCCACTAAGAGGTCGTGGAGTTCAGTTTTGAACTCAGGGTCGTTCTTGTAGTGGTCGTAAGCTTTGGCCATCCGGTCAAGTTCGTTCATCAAAGTTTCAGGAATGTATTGGCCCCCGTATTCGCCGTAGCGGCCAGAGGTGTTTTCGTTAAGGTTCAAATTGGTTTCGGTCATGAGAAACTTCCTTTCAATATAAATACAAATTAGTGGGTTGCATGGGCGGTTTTAACGATCGCCCGAATCTTGGCGGGGTCCTTTTGCCCATCGGTTTCAACGCCGCTGGACACGTCGACGACATCGGGGTGAACGACGCTGATGGCTTCGGCCACGTTGGCTGGCGTTAGGCCACCTGCCAAGATAAAGGGGTGGGGCGCTTGCGGTACCCGGGACCAGTCGAGGGTGATGCCGGAACCGTTACCGCTGTCTAGCATCACGTAATCGGCAGCGGTTGGCGTGATCGGTGCGTTTGGTTTAAAGACTTGAAACACCGTTGCGCCAGCGTCCTTTAACGCTTGAACCGTTGCTTCGGATTCGTGGCCGTGCAGTTGCACGATCGAGATGGCACCACTGTTGAAGATATGCAACATATTTTCCAGTGGCTCATCCACGAACACGCCCGCGGTTGGAATCGTTGGATCAATCAATTCGCGAAAGTGTAAGGCGGTCGCAAGTGAGAGTTGACGCCGACTTTTCGCAAATACGAAGCCTGCAAAATCCGGTTTCGCTTCATTAATAACTTGGGTGTCTTGCTCACGCATCAACCCGCAGATTTTGATTTGCGTCATCTCATCACGCTCCTATCCGAGTAATTCTTTGATTTTGGCGGCTTTATCAGGGGCCGTCATTAAGGCTTCACCAATCAAGATACCGTTGACGTGGTTGGCTTCTAAGACCTGAACGTCTGCCCGGGTATGAATCCCGCTTTCAGCGATGAAGGCGATGTTTTCAGGGACCAGTTGGCGTAATCGTTCACTGTTGTCCAAGGCAACGGTAAAGTTCTTGAGGTTGCGGTTGTTGACGCCAATCATCTTGGCGCCGGCAGCGATGGCGGTTTTGATTTCATCCTCATCGTGGGCTTCCACGATGGCGGCTAATCCAAGTTGGTGAGCGAGTTTTAAGTAATCGTTCAATTGTTGCTCGCTCAGAATGGCCACGATCAGTAACACGATGCTGGCCCCAGCAGCTTTAGCTTGGTACAGCATGTAAGGATTGATGACGAAATCCTTGCGGAGGACCGGCACGCTGACTTCACTAGCGATTTCTTGCAAGTAGTGAATGTCGCCCTTAAAGTAGTCGGGTTCGGTCAAAACCGAAATGGCACTAACGCCGTTTTGATCGTAATCCTTTGCGATATCCAAGTAGGGGAAGTCAGCGGCAATCAATCCTTTAGAAGGAGACGCCTTTTTAACCTCGCCAATCAGGTGAATGCCAGGAGCGGTGAAGCGGTCGTAGACCTGTTGCGGATCCTTGGTAGGGACGTTATCAGCCCGCTTTACCATTTCAGCCAATGGGACGGCTGCTTGTTCAGTTGTTAAGCGGCGCTGGGTCGCTGCCACGAGATCATCTAAAATCATGCAACTTGGTCTCCCTTCGTTAAAGCAATTAATTCGTTTAATTTCGTTTGTGCCTTACCACTATCGATCATGTCAGCAGCTTGTTGAACGGCGGCTTCAATGGATAGTTCTGGATGAGCGGTGTAGAGGGCTAAACCGGCGTTCAAGAGAACGATGTCGCGCTTAGGCCCCTTCTTACCAGCTAAGATGTCGCGAGTAATTTGGGCGTTGTCAGCAGGGGTGCCACCAACGATATCGGCTTTAGCAGCCCGGGTTAAACCAAATTGTTCTGGCGTGATTTCGTAACTCTTGAAGTCATCGCCGCGAACTTCAACGACTTTGGTTGGCGCTGAGATGGACGCTTCGTCTAAGCCGTCGGTACCGTGAATGACCAAGGCATTTTTAACGCCTAATTCGTGTAACACGTGCGCCATTGGTTCAAGTAAGGCGTCATCGTAAACGCCCAAGAGTTGCATGCCGGCGTGGGCTGGGTTGGCCAAAGGTCCTAAGACGTTGAAGATCGTCCGGATACCCAAGGTCTTGCGAACTGGGGCAACGAAGCGCATGGCTTGGTGATATTCTTGTGCGAATAAGAAGCAGATGCCGATTTGGTTAAGAATCGCTTCGCTGGTTTCGGGGGTAACGTTGATGTTAACACCTAAGGCTTCAAGAACATCAGCAGCGCCACTCTTAGAAGAAGCGGCCCGGTTGCCGTGCTTCGCAACTGGGGTACCAGCAGCGGCAACGACCAATGAAGACGTGGTTGAAATGTTGAATGAGTTGGCATGGTCACCACCAGTACCAACGATTTCAAGAACCGGTTCGCCAGCCTTAAAGGTTAAGGCGTGGTCGCGCATGGCGTCAGCGGCGCCGGCAATTTCAGCAACTGTTTCGTGCTTCACGGTCAAGGCAGTGAGTAAACTTGAGATTTGAATGTCAGTGGCTTTGCCTTCCATGATGGCGTTCATCACGTCGTTCATTTCAGCGAAAGTTAAGTCGGTCCGGTCTGCTACTTTAGCGATTGCAGTTTCAATAGTCATAGTCATGGGTAATTCCTCCAGTTAGTTGGTTGTATGTGGGTGTCGGTAATTGAGATGCTACTAACTGAGTTTGCCATCGATTGTTGTTTGTCATAATTTAAGATCTCCCTTGGAATAGAAAAATCCGCCCATAACTAGAAGCGTCATCACTGACGTTTAGTTAAGGACGGATATAATTCCGCGGTGCCACCTTAATTTGATGCAGGGACTGCTCCCTCGCATCACCCTTAGCGAGATGCGTATTCACATCTCCGACAACTGACGTATGTCTGTACGTTTCCCCGTACTCAATCGGTCTTTCAGGGGAACCCTCTGTGGTCCATTTAACTGCCTGCGTTCGGTCGTACTCTCAGCAACGACGACTCTCTTTACGTGCACAACAATCTTGATCTCCACATCATAGGTTTATATGGACGAATTTATTTGATTGGCACTAGATTAAAGCTTTATGAGAGTATTGTCAACACTTTTCCTCAAACTTTTTAATGGTCTAGTTAGTTAATCGTTGATGTTGCGCGGATTTTAGCCAAATAATTTTTAATGATCTGGGCACCAACTGCGCCATCAGTCATGATGGATTCGGGATGGAATTGGACGCCGTAGACTTGATTGGCTTCGTCGGCAATCCCCTGAATCGTACCATCATCCGCAGTGGCGGTGATGGCTAAGTTGGCTGGCATGGTTTCTGGATCGATCACCAATGAGTGATAACGAGCGGCTTCAAACTGGTTAGGACAGTTCGCAAACAGGGTCGTTGGCGTTTGGCGCGTCATCAAGGATGGCTTGCCGTGCATCAGTTGTGGGGCGTGGATCACTTTTGCGCCATAGGCTTCGCCGATAGCTTGGTGGCCAAGGCAGACGCCTAAAATTGGAACTTTGCCTAAGAAGGCATCTAAAATCGCTGGCATATTGCCTGCATTTTCTGGCCGACCAGGACCAGGGGAGAGGATGATGCCACTCGGGTGCTTAGCCAGTAGTTCGTCAGCGGTCAGTTCGTCGTTTTTGACGACGGTGATGGGTTCCTCACTCAAGTTACCGATCAGTTGGTACAGGTTGTAAGTGAAACTATCGTAATTATCAATTAGATAAAGCATGGGCGACTCCTCCTTGATCAGCGGTGTTAATGGCGTTTACCACGGCGCGCGCTTTGTTGTTGAATTCTTGGTATTCGTATTTGGCAACACTGTCGGCAACGATGCCGGCACCGGAGTGGACGACGATGTGGTCGCCCTTGCGGTAGGTGAGACGGATGCCGATGCAAAGGTCCAGGTCACCACTGAAGTCGAGGTAACCGAGGCAGCCACCGTAGACGCCGCGTTTGCGGTTTTCCAGTTGACTGATGATCTGCATGGCGGAAATTTTGGGTGCACCTGAGAGCGTCCCAGCTGGTAAAACGGCGTTCACAACGTCGATTGCGGAAGCTTTCGGGTCAGCCGTACTTTCAACGGTGGAACCGAGGTGCATCACGTTGACGAACTTGAGCAAGTTGCGGGTCTTCGTCACATTCACGGAACCGAACTTGCTGACCATCCCGAGGTCGTTGCGGCCAAGGTCGATCAACATGTTGTGTTCCGACTTTTCCTTTTCACTGGTCTGAAGTTCATGCGCAAACTTAGCGTCTTCTTCGGGCGTCTTGCCACGGCGCCGAGTCCCAGCCAGTGGGTAGGTGAAGAGGGTCTCACCGCGCTTTGTAATCAGCGTTTCGGGTGAAGCCCCTAGGGTTTCAAAGTCACGGTGGTGGAAGTAGAACTGGTAAGGCGATGGACTGTCATGAAACAGCGTTGGCGCTGCGCCCAGTAATGAACCACTCATGGTTGCCTGTTGCGGATTGGAAAAAATCAGTTGGAAAATATCGCCGTCCACAATGTGTTGTTGGGCCTTAGCGACTTTTTCGGAAAATTCACTGAGGCTAAACTGAAAGTGGAATGGGGCAGTTAGTGCAAAACGTGGCAGTGGTTTTGGGGTCAACGTTGTGATGAGCGTTTGAAGCGGTTTGAGGGCGGCCATGGTGTCATCGTAAACGTTAGCGAGATCCTCGGTAGCCACAATTTGGCTGAGCGTAACTTCGTGGCGCTTGTGGTTGTAGGCGATTACCCGGTCAACGAGTAGTAAGTCGGCGTCATCGAGGCCCATTGGATCGGTAACGACTTGCTTGAGCGCTGTTGTGGCGTATTTGGCGTAGTCGTAACTGAAGTAACCAATCAAACCACCGGTAAATGGTGGAAGTTCGGGCAATCGGGGCGTCCGGTGTTTAGCGAGAAGGTCCTCCAAAATGGGTTTGAGTTCGGTGTCCTTTACCGTTTCGTTACCGTTTTGGTCGGTTTGGGTCAACACGTGGTCACGGTAGGTGTAAGTTTGTTTTGGTGCCAGGCCGATGAAGGTGTAGCCATCTTCAGTTTCCTTGGGTTTACCGGTTAAAAGAAAACCAGGTTCGTTAGCAGCTTTCAACGCGTTAAAAATGGTGACGGGATCAAAATCAGTCATCTCGAACTGAAGGGTTACGGGAACGGCTGGGTAGCCTTTACTTTGTTGCGTTAATGTTTCAATTGTCATATCAATCACCTCGTATAGTTTGTGGGTCAAATGCGATTTAGTGATTGCGTTGCCATCGGTTAAACATGTGATTTTCCCCCTTGAACTAAAAAAACTATCCGCCCATAACAACGCAATGACTGCTTTGTTATAAGGACGGATAGTTTTTAATTCCGCGGTGCCACCTTACTTTGACGGGAAGATTCCCGTCACCCTTAGCGAAGTGCGTGTTCACACTTCCGGCAACTGACGTATGCCAACACGTTTTCCCCTACTGACTTCAAGGAAACCCTCTGTGGTCCATTTAACTGTCTGCGTTCGGCCGTACTCTCAGCAACGACGACTCTCTTAACGTGCACAACAATCTTGATCTCCACATCATCGGTTTTTATGGACGGTATTTAATTGGTGCTTAGAATACCCGGATGGGGAAAACTTGTCAAGCAGGTTGTTATGGAGACAGCGACCAGTTTTGGGGTGTCTTGTAGAAGAAAAAATTTTTAAAAATACGGTGTGATTCAGGATAAAATCCAGTTGCTAGAATGCTAGCCAATCGATTTGATCCAGTTTCGAACAAGCTGACCATGCCAAGTCCGACTACTAAAATCCTGATAGATTGCTTGGTTGAAGCAGGTTAACAGTTCGGCCTCGGTCAGTTCACGATCCAAAGTGATTCGCTGGTGATCCGCGCGAACGATAATGTTGCTGAGGAGTTCAAGCAGTAGAAATCGAGGACCAATGAGGACGCTAGGATCAAGCACTTGAACTTCAGTTGATTGACCATCGGCTAGAATAATTGGCGTTAGTTCAGGCTTATCCAGGAGATACAGCGTGTTTGGCTGACAGTCTTCAAACGGATACGCCTGGAGTTGATGATTACCGTTGATGATGGCAACTTGTTGGAGGTTGAATTGGTCGAGTAGGAATTGGTAAACGTGTTGCCAAGTAGTGAGGGGATCGTTGCTTGGGGTGAGTTGTTCAATGGTGAGTCCCCAATCGGCAGCATTGGTAGCTAGTTCGGGTTGGCTGCCTAGTTGGAGGATGAACGGACTGGTGCCGGAGTAGGTGTGGCGTGGTGCATCATACGTTGGAATGGGTGTGATTGGTAAGTCAAAAATTGGATCAACGTAAGTGAAGTTAACCAGACGCTGGGAACGATCGGTTAAATAGAGGTATTGATTGTTATCCGCGATTTCGGGTAGCGTAAAGGTTAATAAAAGTTCATTTTGATCATTGCGGAGTTCTAGAACTTGTCCCTGTTCGTTAAACGTCCAACGGGTAAATTGAGGTAAAAACAGCATGTTGGTTGGAAAACTGAGAGTACCATCAGTATGAAAAACAAGAATAAGTTTACCGCGGTTGCGACCCATCGTAATGGTTTGCCATGTGGTGTGGAAGGCCTCTAATTGCCAACGTTTATGAATAATAATTTGAGTAAAATCATTGTAATTCAAGCGGAAATCCTCCTATTTGTGCCGAAACCAAGCGGTTGACTCTGATTCGTAAAACATAAAGCGAGAGGTCACGATTCGACCGTGAATAAGATGGTTTTTAAAACTGTGATAGGCCGTATAATTAATAAGCGCCATTTCTAAACGACCGATAGTACCTAGACGGTGTGTAAGTTGATCGGTGGCCATGATGTTAGCGATATTAACGGTTAACCGACCTAAAAAGGCCATTACGATATCTCGATAGCCACCTACGACCCCCGGATTCAGTAACTGTAATGATTGATTGGTTTTTAGAAAAGAATGAATGACTTCTGATATTGCATTATCGTGAATGATTTGAGCGGATAAGTCGGAATATTCATCACCAAAGTAAAGTTTTCCGGGTTCAAGCTGATCGAACGGATAGTGACACATTTGAACGTCAGTTGCATCAACAAAGAAAACCTTTTCAATTTCAGGGTGCTGTTTAAGAAAGGTAAACGCCATTTCCCAGCGGTGGAAGTAGAGGGTGAGATCTTTATAACCCGTAAATAACGGGACCTTCGTGATCGTCAATCCTGGTTCTTCCATCTGAAGATCATCGTTCGTCAAGATAATGCTCCGGGTGCCGAAGCGGCGAGTGGAAGCAACTAAGGGCTGAATTTGTTCAATTAAGGATTCACGATCACCACTAGATGACCGTTGGACGTCGCGCATATTCGTAATGTATTCGCCAATCACAGCGGTTGATTCAAAGGTTCGTTTAGCAGTTTGAGGCATCGGTACACGTTGAAGTGTCGCGATTTTGTTTAAATCCATAAGAGTCACCTAGCTTTCGTTATGATTCAATTAACCTAATAGTACAAAAGTTTCAGAGGCAACGCTAGTGCGGAATGGTAGCGGTAACTTTGAGTGATGAGTACCAAGGGTGACGTGAAGCTATCACTGATTAATGTGAAACTGATAAAACGATGATGAGAGTCGCTTAGATAGACAATCTCTATAAAAAATTAAAAAAATTCTATGATTTCAAATCCCTTGGTACGTAAGGGATTAAGCGTGTCTCTTCTAAATTAAAATTTGATTAGCGGTTGACAGATGAATTCTAATAGTTTAAAGTCAGAGACAATCAAAATCTAATAAAGTTTTAGGAGTCCTTATCATGAATCTGAATTTGAAAGCATTAAACCGACAATTAAATCGATTTAGTTACTATTGGCTAAAGTAGTGTTCACACCCTCACAGGTTGCGGACACCCATCCACAATCTGTGCGGCCAATAGTTTTTCAGCATGATAAATGCCGGTCACACAGCTAAGCTTCAAAAACACTGTGTGGCACGGCCAAAATATTTGGACCGTTGTTAATGAGTTGAACTTTTAACTTCCCGCAGTGTTAATCACACTGCGGGATTTTTTTATGGCCAGTATCACGACGGTAGATTTTGAGCGACTAAGGAGGCTACGGATTGTTTGACGGACACACAAGTTTATACGAATTCATTGCGGATCCAGCGAAGCACAGTTTATCACCGCTGATTCACAACACTAGCTTCCAAGCGCTTCACATCAATAGCGTTTACCTGGCGGCCGAAATTGAACCAGAGCACTTAGAAGATGTGATTCGAGCGATGCGGGCGAACATCATTACGGGTATCAACGTCTCGATGCCCTACAAGGAAAGTATTATCCCGTATCTCGATGAACTCACGCCGGTTGCTAAACAGTTAAAAGCCGTGAATACGGTGGTCAACCGGGACGGCCACCTCGTTGGGGACAGCACGGATGGCGAAGGCTTCCTAAACGCGTTACGAGATGAAGGGGTGACAGTTACCAATAAGCAAGTCGTGGTGCTCGGTGCTGGCGGTGCCGGCCGAGCCATCATTGAAGCCTGTGCGACTGCGGGCGCAACGGTTACCGTGTTTAAACGGTCTAACGCAACGTTCGACGCCATCCAACGTCGGTTAACGAGTTGGTCATCTCATATCACGGTTCAGTCCTATGAAGACGAGGCCGAGATGAATCGTCGAATCGCCCAAGCGGATGTGGTTGTGAACACGACCAACGTCGGCATGGGGACTGATGAACGATTGCCACTGAGTTCATCGGCCATGCGGCAACTCCATCAAGGTCAAGTTGTTGCAGATGTGATTTATGCCCCGCTTGAAACCTCGTTTTTAAAGCAAGCACAAGCGCAGGGGTGTCAAACCACCAACGGTATCGGAATGTTGGTCCATCAAGCAGCGGGAGCGTTGACCCGCTGGACTAATCAACGGATGCCAGTTAGTCAAGTGAAGCAAGTTGTTCACCAGTATTTAGAGAATGAAACCAAAACCCAAATTAAAGAATAGAGGATGAGAAATATGATTATTGTACTTAAACCAACTGATAACACCACCATTGCAGAACTGAAGAACCACTTCGAAGGCACCCATGATATCTTTGTTCACCATAACCGGGTTGCTGTTCAAGGCATCACGCGTGACGACTTAAACGACGTTGAATTAGCCGCCGCTGACGAAATCATCGAAGACGTGCCAGCCGCTGTTCAAGGCAGTCGTCAATTCCACCCAGAAGACACGGTGATCCGGACGGCACACAGCGTGATCGGTGGGGATCACTTCACCTTGATGGCTGGGCCATGTTCCGTTGAATCATTGGAACACGTCACCAAGATGGCTGCTGTTGCTAAAGCCAGCGGTGCGACGATTCTCCGGGGTGGCGCCTTCAAGCCACGGACCTCACCATACTCCTTCCAAGGCTTAGGCGAAGATGGGTTGAAATACCTTCGTCAAGCCGCTGACAAATACGGCATGGACGTCCTCACCGAAGTCATGGATGACGAACACGTCAAGATGGTCGCTAAGTACACCGACATCTTCCAAATTGGCGCGCGTAACATGCAAAACTTCTCACTGTTGAAAGCCGTTGGCAAGACCAACATCCCAGTCATGTTGAAGCGCGGGATGTCTGCCACGATCGATGACGTGTTGAACGCAACGGAATACATCGCCGCTGGTGGCAACCACAACATCATGATTGCCGAACGGGGTATCCGGACGTTTGATAACAAGTACACGCGTAACACCATGGACGTTAGCATCGTGCCAGTGATGCAAAAATTGACCCACTACCCAGTGATCATCGACCCAAGTCATGCTGCTGGTCACACGGAATTCGTTACCCCATTGGCCTTGGCTGGTACCGCTGCTGGTGCGTCAGGCTTAGTGGTTGAAATTCACGATGATCCAGAACACGCCTTCTCAGATGGTCCTCAAGCCTTGAAGCCTAACGAATACGCTGATATGGCAGAAAAGGCTTTGGCCATTCGGGAATTGTTGACGGGCATGAAGAGTGAACAAGCGGAAGCGGGGCGTTAATCACATGACAGAAATTTCGGTGACATTACCCGAAAAACAGTACCAAGTTAAAATCGACCGCGGCTTGTTAGCTCAAGTCGGAACACTAGTAGCTGAACAGTGGTCACCACGTAAAATTGCGTTAGTGAGTGACGACAACGTCGCACCGCTGTATCAAGAACGGGTAGCCGCTTCGTTGACTGAGGCTGGCTTTACCGTTCACTGTTACGACTTTCCAGCTGGTGAGGCGTCCAAATCACTGACGGTGTTAGCTGATTTGGCACGTGAAATGGCCAAAGACGCCTTTAACCGCGATGATGGCGTGATTGCCTTAGGTGGTGGCGTAACTGGTGACTTAGCTGGCTTCCTAGCAGCAAGTTACATGCGTGGTATCAGCCTCATTCAGATCCCCACATCGTTACTGGCACAAGTTGACAGTTCGGTGGGCGGCAAGACGGCCGTTGATCTAGATACCATCAAGAACATCATCGGGGCATTTTACGAACCAGACCTCGTTATCGTCGATCCAGATACCCTGAAAACGTTGACCCAACGGGATCTCGTTGAAGGGTACGGTGAAATCGTGAAGACGGCAGCTTTGAAAGGTGGTGAATTCTGGCAACTGATCGAAACGATCAATTCACCTGCCGACATCATGGCACATTCGCCTGAGCTCAGTGCTCGGTCGATCCAGTACAAGGCCAACGTGGTCATGGCGGATGAAACCGAAAGCGGTCAACGTCAACTGCTAAACTTCGGCCATACCATTGGCCATGCGGTTGAAGCGTTAGCCGATGGTGGCTTACGACATGGTGAAGCCGTCAGCATCGGGATGATTGCGTTGATGCAAATCTTTGAAGATGCTGGTCGAGCCGAAGCGGGCATTACCGCCCAAATCAAGGCGCGTTCCGAGGCGGTTGGCTTACCAACGACCTCACCGTTGTTAACCTCTACTAAAGTATTGGACAAGGTTAAGAACGATAAGAAGAACCGCCACGGGCATTTGAACCTCGTGTCACTTAAAGCCATTGGCGAACCTGAAATTACGTCGGTGCCAAGTGACGACATTGCATCGTTTTTAAAGTTACCAACTCGTGATGCCGAGTAAGTTAAGTGTTAATCAAAAATGAGGGCTGACAGCTGTCAGTCATGGCAACACCCGTTAACGCTGCCCGGGAATGTAGCGTTAACGACCGACCGTTACGGGAATGACGGCCGGTCAGATGAGTTCAAAGCGCGAAGATTCTGAGATAAAGGACGCTCAGAATTTTTGTGCGTTACGGCAAACCAATCAGAAAAGTGTAGGTGATCAAAATGTCCCATGCGGAACGAATGAAAACAGCGATTTGTCTGTACCTGAACTACTTGGTTCACGGAATGGCCATTGTGATTCTGGCGCAGAACATGATCGTATTAGGTAAAGAATGGCACGTTGGCGATGCTGGCGTTGCTTACGTCATCTCGTCATTAGGCATTGGTCGGTTAATTGTGTTATATCTCGGCGGTGAAATTTCAGACCGCATGGGTCGGCGCTTTATGGTTAAAATCGGCGTCGTTACATACGCCCTGTTTTTCGTGGGGATCTTAATTTCGAAGAATATGTATGAAGCTTACTTCTTCGGCATCTTAGCTGGCATGGCCAACTCATTCTTAGATACCGGGACTTATCCCGCATTGATGGAATTGTTCCCCCGCAAGCAAGCATCTGCCAACATTTTGATCAAGGCCTTCGTGTCAGTTGGCGAACTGATTTTACCAATCTTCGTTGCTAGTTTGGAACACTTTGACCTGTGGTACGGCTGGTCATTCTCAGTTTGTGCCGTCCTATTAGCCGCCAACTTTATCTTCCTATGGAACCGTGAATTTCCTGATATGGCCGCCCACAAAGCGAAACGGGCCGCTAAGTTGGCCGCCAAGCAAGCTGGTCAAACGCCAGTTGAAGCGGCTGCGGCTAATCCAGCTGAACCTAAGCAACCATTAACCGGTAGTCAGTGGGCGTTGGGCATCGTACTCACCATCTTCGGCTACGTTTCAATGTCGACGTTCTACCTCATCAGTCAATGGTTGACCCAGTACGGCAAAGACGTTGTGAACTTGGACATGACCCACGCGCGGTTGCTCGTTAGTATCTACAGTATCGGGTCGATCAGCGGCGTGTTATTAACGGTCATCCTAGTAGAACGGGTCCTCAAGCCAGCCTGGTTCATGTTGCTGGATACCACTATTTCATTCATCACGCTATTATTAATGGCCAGCACACCGGTTCTTCCTATCATGTTAGTTGGGTCATTTGTTATCGGTGCCTCCGCTGCAAGTGGCGTTATGCAGATGGGGATGACCATCATGGGGATCGCCTTTCCAAAGGCCAAGGGCCGGATCACCGGGATCTACAACATGGCCGGTGCCTTATCCTCCTTCACGATTCCAATCGTGACCGGGGTGCTTTCCAAAACCAGTGTTCACAGTATCATGTGGTTCGACGTGTTCATCGCCGCCATCGGTATCGTCTGCAGTTTATGCGTGATCCTGATCTTCAAGAAGAGTCACGTTTCAGTCACAGAAGAAGTTGCTTAAATCAAATACATTCATCAAGGAGCGCAAACTTATGTTAAATCAATTAGACGGACACACCATTTTAATCGGCTTAATGGCTTACCCCATTCGCCATTCCATGTCACCAACCATGCACAACCATTCATTTGAAAAGTTAGGCTTGAACTACGCTTACTTAGCTTTCGAAGTCGACGATAAGACGTTGCCTAAGGCCATTGATTCGATCCGGGCGTTAGACATGCGCGGTTCCAACATTTCGATGCCAAACAAGCAAACCGTTATTCCACTATTGGATAAGTTGGATCCAACGGCTGAAATGATTGGGGCAGTTAACACCATTGTGAACGACAACGGCGTTTTGACTGGCTACACCACTGACGGCGTGGGATTCATGCAGTCCTTAGATGACGAAAACCTCAACATTCGCGGCCAAAAAATGGTCTTGAGCGGTGCCGGTGGCGCGGGGACGGCGATTGCCATCCAAGCGGCATTTGACGGTGTTAAGGAAATGGCGATTTTTAACCGGGACGATGAATTCTTGGAAAATGCTCAACGCAACGTTGATATCATTAACGAAAAGACCGATTGTAAGGCCACGTTACACCATTTGGAAGACCAAGACGACTTCAAGGCGCAATTGGCGGATGCCTTCATCTACTGTGATTCAACCAGCGTCGGCATGAACCCATTGGAAGGGCAAACACTGATCAGCGACCCAAGTTGGTTTCGTAAAGACCTGATCGTGTACGATACGGTTTACGCGCCACGGACAACGAAGCTGATGGAAGTAGCTGAAGCTGGTCACGTGGACCACGTCTTTAACGGTTTGGGCATGATGCTTGAACAAGGGGCTGCGGCCTTCAAACTGTGGACTGGTGAGGATATGCCAGTCGACTACATCCATGACATTTTATTTAGCGAAGACAAATAAGGTAAGGGGCGACAAACGTGGTGGTTAAACAGACGGTAACATTACGACAAACGGTCCTCGGTAGTGGCCGACCAAAGTTGGCAGTACCGGTAACGGGTCGAACGGCAAAGGCGATTTTAGGCCAGGCAGCGGATGCGGTTGCCGCCAAGCCAGACTTAGTGGAATGGCGGATCGACTTCTTCGATGACGTTCAAGATGCGCTGGCGCTGCAACGCGTTGGGGCACAGTTGCGTGACGTTTTAGGGGACGTGGCGTTGCTGACAACGTTCCGGACGAAGCAAGAGGGCGGCGAATTGGCGTTGCCAGATGAGGATTACTTCCAAATCTGTGCTACGGTGATCAACGGCAACTTTACGGATGCGTTGGATCTCGAACGCTACCATGATGAGGGCCGAATCGAGGCATTAGTGACTCAGGCCCACGCCAAGCAAGTTGCTATCGTGATGAGTAACCACGACTTTGACCAAACCCCAACCGAGGCCGAACTCATTCGGCGGTTAGGTGATATGGCTGATTTGAGGGCAGACGTCCTCAAAGTTGCCGTGATGCCCCAATCGGTTGACGATGTGCTGACGTTGTTAGCAGCAACGCACCACGCTAACCAAGCGTTAGCACAGCCCATCATCACCATGTCCATGGGCGACCTTGGTAAGGTGACCCGCATGGCCGGCGAACTCGTCGGTTCCGTTGTCAGCTTCGCCACGGTCGGCGCTGCTTCAGCACCGGGACAGATTGCGTTAACGCATCTGAAGGGCGAATTAGACGATTTGAAATTAAGTTAGCATGACGAAAAGCGCAGCTACCTGACCGTTTCGGTCGGGTAGCTGCGCTTTTTTGACTGTCGTTTGTGTCCAGCGTAAGTGTTGGGTGCAGTTTTGAGTGTCGGCTGTTTGTCGTCGCTTCGCTCGCCAAAGCCGCATAAAAACCGGCACTCTCAGGCCACAAAATTCGGCGCCACTTAAACTGTTATTTCCAAGGTTCCTGAAGTTGTAGAAACTTGTTAACCACGCGCTTTCTGGCCACCACGCCGAATGGTGCTGCGCGAGACTGAGAGCTGCATGTAAGTGCACTTCGATAAAACCGCCAGACCCGGGCGCTTTCACCGAAGTACCCTTACACTACGCTCTCAACCCGTCTCGCTCCGCACACTATCGCTAGACACAAACGACAAAAAGCAGCCTCAACGATAGTCGTTAAGGCCGCTACAAATCATAATTTCTGATGCGCAAAGTGCTGCTTACAGTATTGTCGGATAAAGGTGTCAAAGCGCTGGACAGCCGGTGTTAAGAAGTGTTGTTTGCGCGTGATGAGGAAGAGCTCATGGTTAAGTGGGTTATCCGTGATTTCGCGGAGGATGACTTGGCTTTGGTCGAGTTGCGGTAGGTTAGGTACTAGCGCGATGCCCATGCCGTACTGCACTAGGCCGATGATGGTGTGATCTTCTTCAATCTCGTATTTGATTTTCGGGGTCAACTCAGCTTGCTTTAGGATACGGTCGATCAAGGGCCGCAAGCCACTTTTTTGCGAAAACATGATGAGGTCGTATGGCGCGATGTCGCGTAATTTGATGGTGGGTTTAGTCGCTAGCGGATGATTGACTGGGACGGCGAGTTTGATGGCTTGTTTGACGATGGGGGTGAACTGGAACCGTTCCTTGGTGGCTTGGCCGTGAACCTGGTCGGCATAGGAGGCCAGAACCAAGTCAAATTGATCATCGGCTAGTTTTTCCAATAGGTGTTCCGTGGTGTCCTGACCAAGTTGAAAGCTGATGCGTTCATTATCAGGCTGCTGAGTGAACTGCTGCATCAGTTCCGGCACTAACCGTTGGCCCATCGTATAGGTGAACCCCAGTCGAACGTGGCCGCTTTTGGGATCGTTAAGTTGCTGAATGGCAACGTTACCTTGCGCAAGGCTATTCAAACCGTCATTAATGTAGTTCAGGTAAGTTTTACCAAATGCCGTCAGTTTAATGTTGCGACCATCTGGTTCCACCAACGGTACCCCGAGTTCCTGCTCAAGTTTACTGATAGCGTAACTTAGCGATGGCTGAGAAATACCGAGATTTTCGGCCGCTTTGGACATGTGTTGCGTTCGTGCGAGTTCTTGAAAAAATTGGAGATGGCGTAGGTTCATGACGATCCTCCTTTGCGGATTATTCCACGAGGTAGACGCGGTCGTGAATTAAATCAAACGGTAAGTAGTGTTTATTAAGGGCGGTTACGTCTGAATTATCCAACAACGTTGCGTTATCCCAGAACACCTTCGAATTCGTTGCACCGTATTTTTCACCAATCACGATGAAGTCGTAATTTTTGTCAGCAGTGCGAATCTGTTGAAGCAGTTCCCAGTCGATTGGCAGGCCATCTGGAGACCAAGCCATGACGATGACGTCAACTTGGTCACGGTATTTGGCGAAGGCTTCGCTGGCGGATAGGGGTTCGATTTCAGTTACTGGATGCCGGCCGGTTTCGTTTTCCTTGGTCCAGTCCTTGCTGTCGGTGGCGATGACGGTTTGGTGGTTATCGCGTAAGCCTTTAGAGACGTAGCCGTTGCCCGCCATGACTTCTAGCGTTGGCCGGCCGTTGATGAAGGCGGCTAAGTCCTTCGCAACTGGAGCAGAGATGTAGGCCCACATGCCATAGGTGTCTTCCAAATAGTCCCGGAAGCCTCGCAGTTTCGCATCGAGGTCGGGGAGTGCTTGGGTGAGTTGGTTCCATAACTTGTCACCTTGAGGATCACCGGCTGGGTAGGTTTGGTTCAACGTTTTGAAAATCGTATCCTGAATGTTATCTGGTAATAGCAGCTCCGGCAACGTCTGTGGTAGGCGACCAGCGGCGAGTGCGTGGTCGGCAGTCAAGGCGTTATTGATGAGAAGCTTGACCTGCGGATAGTCATTGAACTGTTGGGCGTAACGTTGCAATGCTGCGATGTAACTGGTGGGTTTAGCGGGTTGTTGCTTCGCTCGTTTGAGTAGTTTACGTTTTTGTTTCGGATTCATATTACGGCCTCCAAAAAACACGTGTCATTTCGACCGGCTCAACCGGTTTAAACGCCACGTGCTAGGTTAATTGTTTTGTGATGGGTTTCCAAGATCGAGTTCCAATGATTCTTGTTGGCTGTGAGGTTGGTCACTGTGCCGGCGTTCTTTACCGTGCATGTAACCATCGAGAAGTTGGAATAACTCGTAACTATCTTCTGAGGTGAGTGGTTGGTGGTTAAACGTCAATTGCTTGCCAGATAGGAAGAGGCGGCTGAGATCGTAATCGTCTCGTTCGGCTTTGCCGGCTAGGTAGTCCATGGTGACGTCAAAGAATTCAGCGAGTTTACGAACCTCCATAAAGGAAGGCACCCGGATGCCACGTTCCCAGTTACCGATCTGTGCCGGCGTGTTCAGGTGGTCCTCATCAGGTTTAAATTGTTGGTTTAAGGCGGTTGCCAGTTGGTCCAGCGTTAAATCCTGACCACGGCGCAGCGCCCGAAGTCGTTCGGAAAACATGCACATCGCTCCTTATAATAGCTAGATATTACTACTATTATAGCGCGTTCGGCGACGGTTGTGGGACGTTAACGATGGGAAAGTATCGCTAAGTTGTTTTAGATGAGTTGAGTTGACAGATTTCGTGATGACCGCCATAATTTCTACTATTGCAAATAACGGCATAAGAAGAGGAGCGAAAACAGCGTGACAAAACGAACAAAACATTGGTTAACGGGGGTCATCATCGTCATCTTGGTGGCCATGATCGGAATCGGTGCAGCGGGCTATTATTTCTATAATATGGCGGTTGCGAGAGGCAAGAAGTCGTTTATCCATAACACAACGGCAGTCAAGAAGAGTGACCCGCTTTATAAGGAAAAGACCTGGTACGCCGGCACGAAGAAGCTGGTATGGCACGAAACCTCGGCGACCGATCATTTGAAACTGGTGGCGAATTACGTACCCGCAGCGAAGACCACCAAAAAGACCATCGTCATCGCGCACGGCTTTGGCGGGAGTAGTGCCCACATGGCGGAGTATGCGGGATTATTTCATGAACTTGGTTATAACGTGCTGTTGCCGGATGATCGGGGAAATGGTCAGAGTCAGGGGAATTATACCGGCTATGGCTGGCCGGACCGCCTCGACTACCTCAAGTGGATCCATCAAGTGATTCGGCGAAACGGTCAGGACTCCCAAATCGTCGTCTTCGGTGTCAGCATGGGTGGCGCCACGACAATGATGATCAGTGGCGAGAAGACGCCATCGCAGGTGAAAGCCTTCATTGAAGATTGCGGTTATACGAGTGTGTATGATGAAATTAAATACCAAGCGAAATCCATGTATAATTTACCGGAATATCCGTTGGTGCCGGTCGTGAGTGAGATCAATAAACTGAAAAACGGTTATTCGTTTAAGCAGGCCAGTGCGCTCAAGCAGGTGGCGAAAAACCATAAGCCGATGCTGTTCATTCACGGGACTGCCGATACGTTTGTGCCAACGCGGATGGTTTACCCGCTGTACCGAGCGGATGATGGCCCCAAGCAGTTAGTGCTGGTGAAGGGCGCGGCCCATGCCAAATCCTTTGCGCATAACCCGAAGTTGTACCGGCAGACGGTGACGGCGTTCCTGGCCCGGTATTTTAAATAAGTGATAAAATGAGATTAGTTTGATGTGAAACGGAGGGGAGTCCGATTTCTAAATCAAAGTATGAATACAGTTGGATCACGTTTTTAGCGACGTTTACCATGGGGGCCATCGACGCCTACACCTACATCGCGCATGACGCGGTGTTTGCGAGCGCCCAAACGGGGAACATGATCGTGTTTGCGGTGAAGCTGTTTGATGGTGGCATTTCCCGTGCTTGGGTCAATATTCCCGTGTGGTTGGGATTTGCGTTGGGCTGTCTTATGGCACAAAGTATGCTGACGGCGTTAAACGAACGGCCGACCATGCGCGAACGGTACAGCCGGTTGATGTTACTGGTTGTGGCAATTCTGCTGGTCGTTGCGGTCGGGCAAAACTGGTTTAATCCCTATGTGCTAATTGTAATCTTAGGTTGGCTATCCGGGTATGAACTGACCACTTTCCGGCAAGTTAAGGGCTCAGCCATTAATAATGGCATCATGACGGGGAATACGAAAAATCTCATGACGGCGTTGTATTTATGGCTTTATGGCCACGACCAAAAAGCAAAGCATCGGTTTGTCTGGACTGGGTTGATCATGCTGATGTTCATCTTCGGTGCGTACATTTCTGCAATGGTCTGTACTTGGGTCAGCACGAAACTGATTCTTTGGCTGTGTCTAGTGATTAATGCGCTGGGATTAATTGGCATTTGGCTGTCGAAAGAACGTGTGTAATGACATTGGAGACTCAACGAATTGTTGGGTCTTTTTGTTTACGCTTGTGTCCGGTGATAGTGTGCGAGGTTTGTGAAATTTGGCTTCGTTGGCGCGTTAATCATGGGTGATATTGTGGGCACAACCGGTCGGTCAGAAAATTTGGGCTGGAACGCCGT
>NZ_BAABMI010000015.1:0-114364 GCF_054785195.1 Secundilactobacillus muriivasis
ATTATCGGCAGCAGGACCGCACTCCCGAAAATTTATTATGAAGGGCCAAACTGTCGCACGCTGACAATTGTAAGCATTTCAGCAAGTGTTGACCGATGACGTTACGACATCGGGTCAGCAGTACGTTCAAGCGAGTTGAGTCAATGTTCAGGATAGACTTACATTTGTTCATCATGGAAATGGTGACTGCTGACCGATTGTGTTGTTTATCGAGTTGACTACTGCAGCAACGTGACGTCCAGTGAAGCACTTGAGATGGTCTACAATAGTGCCGATTTGCGCCAATGTAAGATTTCGGTAAGCGGCTAGGTGGATGCTGTGTCGCGATGATAGGTGGTTGTTGGTGTTTTTCCGACAACCACCTATCATCGGGGACGAATCTAAGACTCGCGCTGGTTTTGGCGAGGCTTAGATTCGAGGGCTGAGACCGCCCTTTGGCTCAGGCCGGCCCCACAGCAGAAACCTAGCCGCTTACCGGAATCGTAAGTCCACGCAAATCACCGCACTTCACAAACTAAACAGAAGCATGCTTACGCTGGACACAAACGACAACAAAAAACAGCATCGATAACCACACAAGTGCAGTTCATCGATGCTGTTTTTAGATAACGTTACTCCAGATATATGGCTCGCAACTGTGCAATTTCAGCATCCGTGACGCCGATGACATCGCGCAGGTAAGCGTGGATGCCACCGTAGACGTAGTTGATCAGGGTCATCGATTGGTCGAAGTAGTCGACCGAAACCGATGAGAGATCGCGGATGGAGCTGATAAAGCACGGGTTTTGGTAAGCCTTCTTTGCCTCAGCAACCCGTTTTTCGATCCGTGGTACCGAGTACTGGTTCGTCAACAGATAGTCGTTACGAACATCCTCGAGGCTAACGCCCAAGGCAAACAGTACCAGAATGGCGCCCATGCCGGTGCGATCCTTGCCGGCAGAACAGTGGAAGAGAATGGACTCATCTTCACCATGTGCCAGTAAATAGTCGAAAAAGCGGCGGTAAGCGCGTTGCGGTTGCTCATTGATCACCAGTCGCCGATAGACGTAAAGCATCCGCCAATAGCCGCTTTTACGGCTACTTGAGTAGTAGCGCTGCAGGCGTTTGGCCGTCCCAGTACTTTCCGTTTCATCGTCATCGAAGACCGGCATATGAATGAATTTGATACCCGCTGGTACCTGATCCGGATATGCCGTGACTTCGGCGCTTGACCGAAAATCAATGTCCGTTGTGATCCCGTAATCTTGTAATAACCGTTCGTCATCAGTGGTCAATTCCGACAGGTAGCCCGTTCGCACGAGTTTATGCCACTTAACGGTTTTCCCGTCGGCAGCCCGATAGCCACCCATATCGCGGTAGTTGACACCACCGGTTACTGGAATGACGCGCTGGTCGTTACTCGTCATCATCGATCACCTCCCCACTAAATTGCCGTGTAGGGAATCGAGACGCCCTGGTTCTCCCCCGGCTGAATCCCACTGTTTTTAACGTGGGCTGGCCAGTCAGGTGTCGTTAAGAACTTCATCCCGACTGCCATCAGGTCCCCAGTGGCGCGTTCAAAGCCAAACTGGGTACCTAAGTGACCGGCCACCATAATCGGCACCTGATCACCCACCGCTAATTTAGCGGCGTCCGCCACGCGCTGGTCCTTTAATTCAGGACAGGTCGTTGGCGTTTGGTCGTACTGTTTCATGGATAAACTGATGTAGTCAATCCCAAGAGCCGCTAACGTCTTCATCAAGACCAAGTTATCGCCGAAGGTCAACCCGTTAGGCTCGATCTCTTCTGGTGATAACCGGTAGCCAATGATGAACGGCCGCGACACGTTATTGGCCACTTTCATGATGCGGCTCACCACCGTTGCAGCAAACCGGATCCGGTTTGCTAAGGAACCGCCGAACTCATCCGTCCGTTGGTTCGATGCCGGTGACATAAACTGCTGAAGCAGGAACGTGTTGGCACCGTGAAGTTCCACGCCGTCAAAGCCCGCGTCAATTGCCCGCTGGGTAGCTTGTTCAAATTCCTGGATCACCGTTTCAATTTGTGCTGAAGTCATCTCGGTCGGTGTTTCCACCCGGCCATGTTGGGCCTCAACGGGACTCGGTGCTAACACCGGCTGCCCCTTGGTGACGAGATGGTTGGTCATTCGACCAGCGTGCACCAACTGTAAGATGGCGGCGCTGCCCCCTTGACGAATCACCGTTGCTAATTGTTTCAACCCTTTGACTTTCCCATCGTCCGCCGCACTGATCGATCCATAGGCGGTATTGCCTGAATCGGAGATGTACGCCGAACCAACGACGTCGATGCCGACGTATTTGGCTCTTCGGGCGTGAAAAATCAAATCATTTTGGCTCACCGCGCCGTTAAACAATGACGATTGCATGTTCAACGGTGCCATGACGAGTCGATTCTGTAACCTGACATCCTTAGTCAGTTGATATGGGCTGAATAGTTGATCAATTTTCATGCTCACCACTCCATATCTACGTTCGCGTAATTTCCGGAATATCAAATCCAAGCAGGGTGTGAAGCTTATCAATAACCTGCCGTAATGCTGACTCAACTTCAGAAACCTCACCAACTAGGACGACAGAGCCACTGAACCGGTCAATGAAGCCAAGTTGCACGTTGCTGGCTTTAGTGGCCACGTCACCAGCGATGATCGACGCTTCACTTGGGGTGATCGTCAAGATGCCCAAGGCATTTCGATGAATCTGGATTCCCAATTTTTCGTAGATATCTTCCGTTGGATTGGCGACAATGTGCGCCAACGTGACCTGTTTACCAGGAACGTATTCTTGAATTGTCCGTTCAATATCTCTTGCCATGATTGAAGGCCTCCGTTACAACAAATTTAGGCACCCACAATTTTTAAGGTGTCACGCGCAATGATCAACTCTTCATCGGTTGGGATGACGAGTACCTTAACGCGACTGTTTGGCGTTGAGATTTCAAAATCATTGGCTAAGTTCTTATCTTCATCAATTTCAACACCTAAGTAGCCCAGGTTAGCACAAACCCGTGAGCGAACTGGTGCGGAATGTTCACCAACGCCGGCAGTGAAGACCAAGGTCTCCAAACCTTCCAAGTCGGTGGTGTATGCGCCGATAAACTGTTGGATCTGGTGAATGTAGATCGACATTGCTAACTTCGCGCGGTCGTTGCCAGCTTTTTCAGCTTCCAACACGTCACGCACGTCGTTAGAAACCCCAGAGATCCCCTTCAAACCAGAATCGTGGTTCAACATGCTCCGAACATCTTCAGGGCTCATGTTGTGTTCTTCTTCGATGAATGGCAGGATCTCAGGATCAATGTCACCTGAACGCGTCCCCATCACAAGTCCGGCCAGTGGCGTGAAGCCCATTGACGTGTTAACGGACTTGCCGTTCTTCACGGCACAGATGCTGGCCCCGTTGCCTAAGTGACACGAGATCAACTTGTTCGTTGCCTTTTCACCCAAATGCCGCTTAGCTTCGCCGTAAACGTACTGGTGTGATTGGCCGTGGAAGCCGTAACGCCGGATACCATCTTCTTCGTAGAACTTGTAAGGTAAGGCGTAAGTGTAAGCCTTAGCTGGCATCGTGCTATGGAAGGAGGTGTCAAATACGGCGACGTCCTTCGCTTCTGGTAACAGTTTTTCGAACGCTTCGATCCCCAACAGGTTCACTGGGTTGTGCAATGGAGAAAGCACGGAAAGTTCGTCGATCTTCTTGGCAACGGCGTCATCGACTTCAACGGATTGCGTGTAGTAACGACCACCGTGAGAAACCCGGTGTCCAACACCAATAATTTCACTCTTATCCTGAATGGTGCCACTCCCAAGGAGCGCATCGATCACCAACTGGACCCCAGCGGTATGATCTTCGATGGGTTGAGTAGTTTCGTGCTTATCGGGTTGACCCGCGATCTTGTATGAAAAGACCCCGTCTTGATGACCGATCCGATCAACTAATCCACTAACTAAAACTTCTTCCTCAGGCATGTTGTATAACTTGAACTTTAATGAGGAACTACCGGCATTGATGGCCAGGATTTTCTTCGACATATTGTGCTTCCTCTCTGACTTTTAAAATTAATTTGATGGCGCTTTCATACTTTCTATTTTAACACGGGTAATTGGCGAGCACACCATGATTTCGGGCTTTCTATGAAATTGGTCGGGTATATTGCTGGCAACTAGTCGGCTTTTTTAGTCACCTAATCTTCTGGCTGGCTGACCGTTACTAACGACACCCCTCAATTCACCCGAAAAAGCAAACAGCGAGTCATACGTCAACCACTGGCGTACGGCTCGCTGAGTACTCGGGAAGACTGACGCCTACCCTGCAACCGCTTTTAATTCAAGCAGTTACGATAATCATCGCGCACACTGGCGTGACTATTTGATAACTTCGTGGTAAACAGCAGCCAAGTCTTCATCAGATGGCGTTACTGGGTTACCTGGGAAGGTACCGTCGGCCTTAGCACCTTCGACAACTAAGTCGGTGTTTTCTAAGGCAACCTTAGGATCGATACCAAAGGCCTTTAAGGTCTGTGGGCAATCCATTTCGATCATCATGTGGTGGATCTCGGCAACCAAGCGCTTAACGGCGATCTTGTCGTTCATGCCGAAGGATACCAAGCCAGTCTTCTTGAAGGCATTTGCATACTTGTGCATGGCTTCTTCATCGTGAGTGGCGTTGTACATGATAACGTGTGGCAACATGATGGCACAAGCCAAACCGTGTGGCATGTGGTAGTTAGCACCCAATTGGTGAGCGATGGAGTGAGCAAAGCCCAAACCAGCGTTCGCAAAGGCCATCCCGGCTGCACATGAAGCTTCGTGAACCACTTTACGGGCAGCTTCGTCCGTTGGGTTCTTGTAAGCCGTAACCAACGTCTTGATGATGATGCAGGCAGCCTTTTCAGCTAAGGCGTCTGTGATCGTGTTGGCATCCTTAGAAACTAAAGCTTCTAGGGAGTGGGTCAACACATCAAGGCCAGAGAAGCAGGTCACACTCTTAGGTGCGGACATGACCAACTGTGGATCAAGTAAGGCAACATCAGGAATGATGTGGTCTTCCATGATTGGGGCCTTCTTATGGTGTTCCGTATCAGTGACCACACTGTGTTGGGTCACTTCGGAACCAGTCCCACTGGTCGTTGGAATGGCAACAAACAAGTCAATTTCGTACTTCTGTAATTTTTCACCAAAGAAACGAATTGCCTTGGCAGTATCAATGGCAGAACCGCCACCAATACCTAACACAACGTCCGGCTTAACTGAGTTGAACACTTCAGTACCGGCCATGATGTTTTCCAAAGGCGGATCAGGTTTTACATCTGAGAAGATGGTCACTTGGTTCTTACCTTCGATGTTTTTCTTGATACGGTCTAAGGTTGGGGTGCCGGGCAAAAAGGCGTCACAAACCATCAGGATGTTACGGCCTGATAAGCGTTGTAACCACTCTAAGCTATCGCTGCCAGAGTAGACCTTAGTAGGAATTTTGAATTCTTCCATGAGCTAGACCTCCCATGAACGTAATGAGAACCCTTGTGGGCAGTTGAACCGGCGACGACGCGTAAAGGTCTTCGCGGTAGTTGTCCCTTCACCAGTAGGCGTTGCAATTGTTAATGCAGCGGCACCACTGTAGTAGCCGTTGTCACCGACACCGGTTGCAGCAAAGGTAGGTCCATTGGCAACAAAGATCGAGGTGTTCATACGGTGAGCAGCCTTGTTGATGTGTTGAATGTTGTTTGAGTGAATTGATGCAGTATGGTGGTTGCCGCCTTCAACTTCAAGGCCAGTTGCCAATACGGCGTCAAAATCAGGTTCGCAAACTAATGGCAAGATTGGCATTAACATTTCTGTCTTAACCAATGGGTTGTCTTTGTCAACGTCCATGGTGATCACAGTTGGGTGACCGGTGTATGAGATGCCAGCTTCTTCAAGAATGAAGGTTGCGTCTTTCCCAACGTACTTCCGGTCAGGGGCACCGTTAGCGCCGATGGTCATTTCAGCCAAGTGATCAATATCCTTTTGGTCCTTAACAAGGAAGGCACCATTTTGTTGGATCTTGGTCAACAATTCATCCTTAACGGGTGCTTCAACAATGATTTCCTTTTCTGAAGTACATAGGATTTCGTTGTCAAATTGAGCTGAAGTGATGATGTTGTGGGCTGCTAAATCGATATCAGCAGTTGCATCAACCATTGCAGGTGGGTTACCAGCACCGGCACCGACAGCCTTCTTACCACTGATCAAGGCTTGGTGTACAACGGCTGGGCCACCAGTAACGGCCAACATTGCGATGTCTGGGTGTTGCATCATTTGTTGAACGGATTCGATTGATGGGGTATCCAATGAAACCAAGACGTTACGTAAGCCAGTTGCGTCGTAAACGAATTCGTTTAACTTTTCAACGGCCCAACGGGTAATGTTCTTGGCACCTGGGTGAGCACCGAAGAAGATGGTGTTCCCACCAGCAATCATCATGATACTGTTGTTAATAACAGTTTCACATGGGTTCGTACTTGGACCAACGGCCCCGATAACCCCAAATGGTGTGTATTCGTACATGACCATGCCGCCGTCACCAGTTTCAACGTCTGGTTGAAGCAGTTCAGTCCCTGGGGTGTTGTATAATGCATTCTTTAATTTAGCAATCTTAGCTTCAACGGTCCCCATGCCAGTTTCGTCACGGGTTTCCTTTGCCATGTATTCGATATATGGGCCAAAGCCGTCCTTAATTGCTTGGATAGCCTTGTTACGGAAGTCCATTGGCTTGTCTGCAAGGATTTCTTGAGCTTGCTTAGCAGCAGCGATGGCTTCGTTAACATCGGTAAAGATCCCGTTACCAAGACCTTCAGGTTGAACTTCGCTGGTTGTCGCTGCACTCGAAGACGCGTTACCGCTTAATTCTTCTTGCAGAATTTTTCTAATTGCTGCTTCAATACTTTGATCTGCCATACTCAGTTACTCTCCTTTAAAAATTCATTAACAACGGCTTCACAGATTGCTTGATCTTCTTCAATCAACCCACCGCTGACGCCGACAGCGCCAACAATTTCACCGTTGAGGACTAGTGGAATGCCACCTGGGAAGGAAACGAGTTTCCCATCCAACATGGTTTCCATTTGGTACAAAGGCCCGCCAGGTTGAATATCTTTACTGATATCCTTTGTCGGTTCTTTCATGGCAATTGCTGACCAAGCCTTCTTTGGTGCGAGGTACGTGCCTACCAAGTTACCGTTTGGCATGTGGTATGACATTTGAACCGTGGTTGTGATATCTTCAATGGCGATCGTCACACCCACTTTAAGTTCATCAGCCTTGGCAACGCCCGCATCGATCGCGCGTTCCATCTTGTGCTTGTCAAACAGGTTGTCGCTTGTAGCAGAAGCTGCTGCAGCGCCGCCGTTATCGGCTAACACTTGGCTAATGATTTCACTTAATTGTTCTTTATTCATAATTAGGATTCCTCCATTGCCTTTTTATACCGGTCGACTACCATGTCGACAACTTTTTCGTTCATCGCAACTTGGTCTTCTGACCGGGCCATGATGTAGAAGAAGTCGGAAAGTCGGTTCACGTAACGTTCCAGTTCGGGACGTACGTCATTACTCTCCATGAACGAAACGAATTGACGTTCCGCCCGACGGCAAACCGTCCGGCAAACATGCAATTGTGCACCTGCACAACTTGAACCAGGTAGGATAAAGCTGGTTACTTTTGGTAGTTCTGCGGTGTATTTGTCGATAATGGACTCCAAGTAGTGGGTGTCTTCATCGGTGATGATCGTACTTTGTTTGCGGAATTTTTCCGGTTCCTCAGTTGCAATCTCACCTTGAAGGAAGAACATCCGGTATTCGACCCGCTGAAGGATCTTACGATTGTCAGCGCTTAAACAGAATTTGTCTGCTAGGCTCACGTTCGCGTTCAGTTCGTCAAACGTTCCGTAGGTCTCCACACGTAGTGAATTCTTCGGAACTCGTTTGCCGTCGAATAAACTTGTTGTACCTTTATCGCCACCCTTAGTATAAATGGCCATTAGCTACCCCTTCTTTATCACTTATCAAATCGGTCGATGATGCCGACGATCGAACAGTCGTTGACGTCATTCGACACGGCCTCAGCAGAAGCCCGCCGAGCACCCGCACCACGAACGAGTAACACGTACTCGCCAATGCCGGCACCCACTGTGTCTGCAGCGACTTCTTCGTGACGGACGGTTTGCCCATCAGAGTTGACCGGTTGGACGATCATGAGTTTACGACCCACTAACGAAGAATCTTTTTGCGTGGAGACGACGCTCCCAACTACTTTTGCCATATACAATCTTCATCAGTCCTAATCTTTATTGTCAGCTGTTTATATTGGCTAACTTCCTTAGCTTCCGTTGTCAATTTTTGGGTCGGTGTGACCACCACAATTGACTGATCCGGTATAGCTGCTAAATCTTGTCTGCTAACAGACTTCTGGTAAAACGAAAACACGGGATGTTCTTTATCAACAACAAATGTCACTGGCCAATCTAACAGCATCTTCTTAGGAATAAACTTGATCATATACTGGCTAATGTGGAACGTAAAGTTCTCTTGAAAGCTAATCCCTTGCAAGATCCAGCGTGTCCACGGGTCATTAACGTTGACCCGGTACAGCTCAAGTAACAGTTCAATGGTCACATCGTTGATCGCGATGTTGCCATATTCCGTGTACACTTGTTCATCAGGCGGTAAGCCCTGATTGTGATAATCAACTTCGTAAGATTGGTGTTCGCGCTGCTTGATCTTAGCCAGTACTTGCTCAATAATATGATCCAATTTGGCCACCAACCTTCATTTACTGACGATTACTTTTTTTCGGGAACGATGATCCGACCGAATGTTGGGGCACCCATTCCAACGTTAGCAGCACTTGCTTCGTCAGTGTCAATGTGCATTTCTTCCACAAAGTCTTCACGAGGACGTGCAACCACGTCGTTGTAGATGGTGCAACGGTCTGGCGTCTTGATTTCAACTGAAACCAAGTCACCCAACTTAACACCCAACTTAGCAGCATCATCATTACTCATGTGAATGTGACGCTTTGCTACGATAACCCCTTGCACGGTAACTTCACCATCCGGCGTAACTAGCTTAACGCTAGGCGCACCATCCAAGTGACCGGACAAACGAATTGGTGCATCAACCCCAATTGCGATGGCTTCGGAGCGTGAAATTTCAACTTGTGAGTGTGACCGGCATGGGCCAAGAACCCGCACGTGAGAAATTTTACCGTTAGGCCCAACAACATCAGCCACGCTAGTTGAAGCAAATTCTTTAGGTTGCTTCAATGGCTTGAATGGTGTCATCTTTTGGCCTGGGAACAACGTCTTAAAGTCGTCTTCAGTTAAATGAATATGATGGTTAGAAACACTCACTTGAACGCGGTGCGGATCAGATGCCTGACCGGTTTGTTCTTGAATGACTTTCTTAATGATCTGTCTGAGTTTCTCTTCTGTTAATTCCATAAATTAACAACCATCCTTTGTTGAATTATAAATTATTTCTTTTCTGGTAAAATAGCTTCGACTTCAGCGTGTGGACGAGGAATAACGAATGAAGTTAAGACTTCGCCAATGTTTTCAGCAGCTTGTACGCCGGCGTCAACAGATGCTTTAACGGCACCAACATCACCACGAACCATAACAGTTACAAGACCTGAACCGATCTTTTCTTGGCCAACCATTTCAACGTTAGCGGCTTTAACCATTGCATCGGCTGCTTCGATAGATGCGACGAGACCCTTGGTTTCAATCATTCCTAATGCGTTGTTCATAATAAAATTCCTCCTATTTCTTCTTGCCTTCTAATTCAGCGTAGTGAATACACTTTTTACGTGGTTCGCCTAACTTGCGTGGGCAATCGGGATCACCACAGAGGTTACAAGTTGCTTTTTTCTTTTTGGCAACTGGTTTAGCAGTTGTTTTTGCGTCTTGTTTTGGTGCTGCTTGCTCAGTAGTTCCTTTGTCATCTCCGTTAACAGACAAAGGCGCTGCATTAGCGCCTTTGTTGTCGTCGACAGACCCTGTCGGCGCTGCATCCGTTGATGAGGCTAATGGTCCTTCAGGTTCGGTAGGATCGTCATCATCGGGTCCTTGTGGTCCTTGTGGGTCATCTGGCCCTTGAGGATCATCTGGTCCGTCATTATTCGATTGCGCGCCCTTAATGGCATCGTTTTTCCCTAAGGTATCGATACCTGGTGCGGGTCTGGCAATGACGGTTGAGCAATACACATGATCGCCCAATTCGCCCTTGCCGGCGTCGATCGCCGCATTAACTGCAGCAACGTCGCCCACAACTGAGACGGTGATCCAGCCGCCACCCTTGGTATTTTCAACATACCGGAGACTGACATTAGCAGTTTTAAGCATTCGATCAGCAGCAACAATTGCGCCAGGAAGTCCTTCGACTTCAAGGTAGCCAATTGATTCTGATTGCATAAAACCCTCACCTGTCCTTACTTCTTGAATGGTACTCCCTTAACCAGTCGAGCCGCGTTGGCGCCAACTTTACGAATTGCGTCATAGCCGGTTTCAGCGACTTTAAACAGTGGACTGTCGGGCTTCAGGTTCTTGTAATGAACAATCACCTGATCATCATCAAAGCCGATTCCGACGGACAACCGGGAAATTACGGAAGCGTCATACGCCCGTTCAACCGCGGTTGGTTTGTCGATGTCGGTGAATTGATACGGAATTTGTTCTTCCTCAATGCCGAGCAACATTGGTTTTAGTTTTTCAGGGAGTTGATCGTTGGAACCTGCTGGACAAGCAATAATGATTGTCGGCCGGTCTTTATCAATTGCCATAACTATCCCCTCTTTTCACTCGCATATGAAAGAATTAATCCGGTTGCCACGGCGTTACGAGGACCTTCGACGGCGCGAATGTTCCCACGACCGGCAACTAAGTTGTAGTGCGACAGTTCATCGGTAACGAGTTGTGGAATTTCAAAGTCAAGTGCTGAGCCACCGACGATAACCACGAATGGGATATCGCGGATGTTACCAGTTGGGCTCACGTGGTGCAGTGAACGAATCGCGTTGGTAACGAAGACCCGCTTCTTAGCGGTCTGGCGAACGATCTTAACTTTTTCAATACTCAAGTTACCTGGTAGTGGTTCGTAACCATCTGGCTTAACTGCGACAACTCTCGCAAATAATTCAGCTGGTAGTGGATCCTCGAAGAATTGAACTGCGCCATCTTCGTGACGAAGCTGGAACAGGTTATCCACCTTAGCCAACGGATACTTTTTAATATCTTCGGCTAAGTAAGGATCTTCCAAACCAAGCTCAGAGTTGATGATCATGGTTACCATGTCACCGGCCCCAGCCAAGTGAATTGCGACTTTTTCATCTTTTTGGTTGATGATCGACGCATCGGTAGAACCAGCCCCCAAGTCCAAGATGGCAATTGGTTTCGTGGTCCCAGGCGTTGTCAACGCTCCCAAAATAGCGGATTCAGCTTCGGCGCCCCCGATTTCAACGGGAACGTGGAATTCACCCTGAATCAAGTCCGCAATTTGTTGCATTTGTAAGTGATCGGATTTAACCATGGCGGCAATCCCGACCGCTTCTTCCATTGAAAATTCACCGGCTAAGCCACCACGAACCGTAACGGGTACGGAGGTGTTAACGGCCAATAAATCTTGAATGGCGATTTCACTGTTTTGTTTACCGGTTAATTCGGCCATCGTCTGACGAACTTTTTCGAGCATGCCACCAACGTTGGTACCGGACTCACCGGCAATGTCAGCGATGTTGTCAAACTCATTGATCTTCTTCATGATGGCGTCTGCACCAGCGGCGACGTTCACTTCGCCTCTACCGCCAGGTTGGCCGCTAATCAAGATCTTCCCAGCTGGGATGACCCGTGCTTTAACGTCCCCCTTTGGCGTCTTGATGACAACCGCAGAACGGTTACCGATCAAGGCCCGTGAAACTGGCACAATGTTTTTCGTTTCTTCAGATGAAAGGTCAAACAATGTAGCAATCCCGTATGGGTTAGAGAGTTGTGCAATCACCTTACCAGGTGCAGCAACTTCAACAGCGGCTAACATGCCCAGTGGCACCTTATCAATCTGGCCAACTTCATCAACGATTGGAATCTTTTTATCCAACCGGTTGTTGATCAGCACCCCGTCATCACTTTGCAGGATGGCGGCGGTGACGTTGTAGCCAGATGCATGATAAGCATTGATCAGCTTGGCCGCGTCCTCAAAGTCAACTTCCTTAGGGATGATGACGATGTATGGACGAGACTTATCGCTCTCTTGAAGTAACTTGACTAATTCAACCGTGTAACCAGAACCAGTGCCGATGCCCCCAGGGGTCCCAGGGTTATGGCCGATCATGGTTGATTCGGTAATCACCGTTTCAGTGATAGTTTCCATCGCAACGTCGCCGATAACCGGTGTCGCTTCGTTGATCCGAATCAAATCCACGTCTGAGATGGCCATATGCGACTTTTCCAAAACTTGGTTAATGGAATTTCTAACACCAATCAAGTTTTGCTTTGTTCCTTTGATGCCTGTTGTTTCGGCAATTCCAGAATTGATAAACGTTACTTCACCATTGTCGGTGACATCAGCTAAAGCAACTTCAGTTGAGGAATTCCCAATATCAACACCAATTACACGTGTCATACTAAAAGCCCCTAACTAAAAATTAGTTGTCACCCTTTAACTTCTTGTTCTTTTCGTAGTTGGTAGCAGCTTCTTCGAACCAGCCAGCACAGATAGGTGCGTTGTACTTGTTCTTCAATTCAGCAGCCGTATCCAACAAGCCTTGCTTAGTTGAACGGAATGGCCGTAATTCTTCGTATAATTCAAGAACCCGATCATCAGGAATACCGGTTAATTCGGCAGCCCGTTCGAAGTTCCGTTGGATAGCTGGACGGCCGGCGTTCGCTGCGATTTGACCTTGCAAACGTAACGTATCTGGCGTGATCCGCATATCCTTAGGTGTGATATTGCCGTTAACAACGTTGCTCATGGTAATTTCGTCAACGTTCTTGCCGGTTGGAGTCTTAATTAATTCTGGGTGCTTTTGGTAAAGTGGGTAGTCAGCGCCACCTAATTCCTTACCAGAAGCGGCAGGTGCAGCCGTAGTAGCACTTGAAGTGTTACCGCTTTGAAGCTGACCCACGATTTTAGCTACTAAGTCGTCTACTTCACTCATGTCTCAAATCCTCCTCAATTAAAAGGTTACTGAAATTTCTTCAGCTGGTTTCCCAAGAACTACTTGTTTCGTTTCCTTAATGTGCATCAAAGCAGAAAGTGCTTGGTATGCAACACGAGCCATTTGGTCGTTGACCGTTGGCACTGGGTTAGGAGACATGCCCTTAGCGTATTGCGCAGCGTTCTTACCAACAGCACGGTAAGTTTCAAGCGTAATAACTGGTGCTTGTGGGAACAGTTCCAAGTTGTTCAAAGGTGCTTGGTCCTTTTGGTGAATGATTGCAGTACCTTTTGATTGAACGGCAACTGAAATTCCAGAACCAGATAATTTGTCGGCTTCTGCGGCACAGAAGGAAACGTCTGAAGTCCGGTAAACTTTAACAACCCGAGCTTTAAGACCTTCTTCTTCGATCCCGGCAATGATTTGACGCAAGACATCCTTGTGTTGGATCTTAGTCATGGTTTGGGTTAAAACTTCTGCAAATGCAGGGGCAACCGCGATCACAACTTCGTCCTTTGATAAGCCTGGCTTAGCAACGCCTTCGTGTTTGAACCAGTCCAATGAGTTTGGTGTGTCGGCACCAGCCTTAGGAGCAGCTTCACCTCCAAAATTAATTGGGGTATCTTGGCTACTTACCTCACTTAACACACCTTTGATGATATTTCTGAGTAATGTTTCATCGATTTCTGTCACTGTGCTTACCTCCTTTCGACCTTACTGGTTAGAATTCCAATTTTTGAGGATCCAAAGCCCAAGGAACATTTTCCAAACGGTTCCACTTGTCTTCGTCTTCCCATACACGGTAACCAGTACCTGGGCCTTCGTAATCGTTAGCATCGTTGATGGCTGATACACACTTCCAACCAGCTTCAAAGACAGCAGAAGTTTGCAGGTAGTCACCTGTAACCTTTTGTTGTGCTAACTTAAGCACAGATTCGGCAACGTCTTTGTATTCAGTGTTGTTCAATGCTTTGACGATGTCGATGACAGTGATGTCGCGGTCGAACAAGCCTTGAGCAGCCTTCATATCTTGAACAAGGTCACGTTTTGGCATGTCAACTGATCCACTACCGTAAGTAGCAGCTTCGACTTCTTCATCGGTGATCTTTGGTAAGTCTAAGCCTTCAAATACGGCTTGGACAACCTTAGCGGCTTTGTTACGGATCTTGATCGATTGTTCTTCTTCAAGAGGCATGATACCACCGTTAACGGCCATATCACGTTCAAGAGTAATGTAATCATCGTAATCAAGAACGTCCATGTTAGAACCAGCGAAGGTGTTATCGATGTTTTCTTCGGCAGCGTAACCAGAAGAAATGTAGTCGGTCCCGGCGATGAATTGACCAATCATCCGGCCAGTACGACGAATGTCCGAGTGAGAGAAGGCTTGGTCGTTACCAGAAGCACATTCTAGATCAAGTGCCATACATAGTAAGTTTTCACCAAGGACTTCTTTGATCCCGCCAACAACGGCACCAGGCATCCCGATACAACTAACACCACCGTTTTGAAGACCCTGAACACCAGAAGCCTTAGTAATGTAGATACAACGAGCTTCAAGGTAAAGCATTGACTTGCCTTCCGTGTAACCCATCATAACTTCTGAACCGGCACCTGAAGTGAACCGCATCTTCAACCCACGTGAAGCGTAGCAAGAAGCTAAGAAACCTTTTGACCAAGGCGTATCATCACCATCGGTGAAGACCCGGTCAGTCCCGTAAACGGAAATGGTTTCGGCGTAAGCAGTAAACCCACGCATCCCCATTGAAAGTTCCAATGCTTCTTCGACAGAACATTGTGAGATAACGCCAGGACGACCAGTTTGAGCGCCGACCATAACGGCAATGGCGTTCATTGGTGCGAAACGCGCGATAGCTGGCGTGGTTTCTTGTTCAGGAACACCACGTTGGGCAGCTTCGGCAGCATCGGCAGCCAAGAGAACTGGGTTGTCCAAAGTGTTGGTGATGTGCACTTGCGTCATAGGAGTCCGACGTGGACGCATCTTTTGAGCAGCCATGATTTCTTCAGCGAAGTTCAACTTGCTGATAACTTCAGCAGCTTTGGCTGGGGTCATCGCAGTCGTTAATTCGATGATTTCAGAACGTGAGACGTTAGGGTCACACATCATGTTAGCAATCTTCAACGAATCGGTGTTGATCACTTGTTCAGCCTTGTCGAGGTTAACCCCGTACTTAGCAATGTATTGATCGATTAAATCGAATTCATCGGCAGTCTTGCCGTCCATTTCAGTAACGACACCATTTTCAATCTTGATACTTGGTGTTGGATCGTTAACACCGTTTTCTGCGACTAAACCTTCGGCGTCCCAATTCTTAACAAAACCATCCAAGTGAACTGGGCGTTGCTCTAATTTTTCAAATCTTTTTTGACGTTTCAATGTGTTTCCTCCTTCCTGCTACTACTTGATGTATGATGGGAAATCGTTTGTAGGTGTTTCGCCCATTGAGGCTAACAACTTCAAGCCGACTTCACGACCAGCGATAACAGCTTGACGTACGGCGCCAGAATCACCACTAATGTGAACCATACCTTCGTTTGAAAAACTCGTGCCATGGGCAGGAGAAGCAAACGCAAGAACGTCAACACCAGCAGTCTTAAGAGCTGTATCCGCCATAACTACACCAATACCAGCAGGTGCACCACAGATTAATCCGTAAGCCTTACCTTCTGGTGCGCCGAATGCCATGTGACATGCACCGGCAGCACGGGCAGTAAATTGAAGTTCCAAGTGACCAGCATCGGAACCGTAAACATCGCCAAATGTCTTGCTCAAGTTATCAAGTGCAACGTTGATAGCTGAACGGACATCTGAAGGATCGTAACCACCGATCAAGATAAGGGAACCGTGACCAGCGCCACCCTTAGTATCACGAGGTAATTCGATGTCAATAACTTCGGTGTTCGTTGCCTTAACGGCTTCGTCGACCGCCATGATATGCGGACCGGCACCGGTACGAGAACTTAGAACACCAATAACTGAGTAACGTTTTGAAATGTGTAATTGATCCAACAACATTGGGTCAACACTAGGAATGCACATCCCGATCGTGTCACCGATTTCTCGGGTGCCAACGAATTCAGGGACGACACTAGTAGAGTTTAAAAAATCATTCATTTTAAATCCTCCCGATGATTTAGACTGATTTTTGTCATCTAGCGAGATACCCTTTTTGAGGAGCTCACGCATCACTTGCTCAACTAACGCGTCATTTTTATTGCTCATAATCTCACCCTCAAAATCAACTAGCTAGCAATCTGCTAGTAATTGATTATTCCGCTGATAACTTATCAGGATTTGGGAGAATCTTTTCAACGTCAGTATGTGGACGTGGGATAACGTAGTTAGATAAAACTTCGCCGATGTTTTCAGCAGCTTGTACCCCTGCGTCAACGGCAGCCTTAACGGCACCAACGTCACCACGTACCATAACTGTAACCAATCCGTGACCAATCTTTTCTTGACCTACCAAGTTAACGTTGGCAGCCTTGACCATAGCATCCGCAGCTTCGATTGAAGCAACGAGACCCTTTGTTTCGATTAATCCTAAAGCCTCTTGATCCATAAGAGCTTCCTCCTAAAATTTGGAACTATCCCAATTTCGTAAAATTATCAAGTAATCTTGATTCTTCGTTGATGCCGGGATATCTCCAATTGGTTTTGAAAACACTTTCAGTATAAGCGATAATCCTTGTGATATTTTAATCAAGTGGATTTTTCGAAACACAAATATGGAAAACGCTTACAATAAAAAATAGCAATTGTACAAAATAATACTAGTTTTTGAAACTTTCCTTGAATTTAGGACTTTTTTATCCTAGAATTAAAGGCAAACGAATGTGACAACGCTTCCATTAAGTAAGTATTTGTCATTCATGGAGGTAGCAATATGATCAGTTATCCATTGAAACAGGAAGACTACCGAACCCTCGCCGGTGCGGTGGATACTTTTTCAGGGATTACGCAAATCGAAACCGTTTTTTACACGCTAGATGAGCAACTTCTAAAAGATGGGACTTTATACACGGGGATCGAAGAAGTCCAACAACACATCGACTTAGAAGGACTCAAAGTTTACGCCATTTTTCCGGTCACGATTGAGCATCGGCTCTGGGGATTCGTGATCTGCAATTCAATCGACGTGTCGCAACAACGGATCTACCTATCTCGTAGCTACTTGGAAAACATTTTCAACCAGCTCTTGGAACCACAGTTTAATATCACCGTCTCAGTTTGGGACGCCCTTGATATGGAGCAACTTTCAAAGATTCGCTACTTTGATACCTTTTTACGGTCAGCTTCATCAGATGATAAGTCCTTAGTAACCACACCCGTCAAAACCGATTTAAACCGGTTCACAACGGAACCTTCAGCCTTCTCTGAAGATGGCGAAGGGGTTCATCAAAGTATTGAAGCATCCATTCAATATATTGAAAAGAACATTCGCCGCACAATTTCACTGTCCAAGGTCGCCCAAGAAGTGTTCTTGTCGCCCTCTTACCTCAGTCGAATCTTCAAAAAAGTGCTGGATGTCAATTTCATTGATTACGTTAACAACCGTAAAATTGCGATTGCCAGTGAAAAATTAGCGTTGACCAAGTTACCAGTCAACTACATTGCCAACCAAATTGGCTTCTCGCAAACCAGCTACTTTACCAAGATTTTTAAACAACGGACTGGGTTGACCCCTTCCGAATATCGACACCAAAACACGTCGATTCAAAAAATCTACACGATTCACCGGGACATGACCTGGAAGGAAACTGATACCGTTTTTGATGTGTCCAAACGCTTCTTCCAAAAGAACCACATCAGCTACTTCTCACAACCAGTCAACGGCTATCCTTACATCAACAACATCGATAACCTCGCCGATTCCACGGGTGCCCGTGGCTGGATCTACACCATCGACTGCAAACAACCAACGATTCCGTCTAGCGCCGTCAGCGTGAAAGGCAAATCCGTTGTGCAGTGGATCTACACCGCCTACATGACCAATCCAAACTAGTTCGTAGCGGTTCTGTATATCACCTTAGATATGAAATTAGCGTCACCCGCAAATGCGGGTGACGCTTTTTGTGCTGTCGCTTGTGTCTCCAGCGTAAGCATATTTAGTTTGTGAAGTTCAGTGATTCTGGTTTTCTATAGTGGGAAGATGCCGCGGGAGGCTCCGACGCTATGCGGGGACTGGAACGCAGTGGCGGGCCTACGAGCTAGGAATGGAAGAAAACCACTTCCATGCCGGATCTCTCCGGACCCGCGTATGACTAAGGCACTCGCACCCCGAACCCCACGGGGCACGACTGCCCAAGTCATACCGACACTGCTGAGCCCCGCGCGCCTCCGCCTCCCGCTACATGGTGCGCTGTCAGTACCAGAACTGCTGACTGTCACATGCTGAAGTTGACGAAACTGCTTGCCGAGAACGTTAGCAGGTAACTCAACAACTGCAGAAACGATTGTGGTCAATGTTCAGTAACCGCAATGAATCAACGATTGTACGCATGCTATTGCGTGCCACGTTTGTCGAATTAACATCAATTGTTGTAATCCCGTAGTCAACCGTGCAGTTAAGCATTTGAGATGATCTGCAATAGCACCGAATTGCGCAATGTGAGATGCGGGTAGGCGACTAGGTGGATGCTGTGTCGCGATAATTGGTGGTTGTTGACGAACTTCCAACAACCGCCAATTATCGGGGACGAAGTTAAGACTCGCGTGGGTTGTGGCGAGGCTTAACTTCGAGGTCTGAGACCGCCCTTCGGCTCAGGCCGGCCCCACAGCAGGAACCTAGTCGCCTACCGGAATCGCCAGTCCACGCAAATCGCCGAACTTCACAAATTAAACACAAGAATGCTTACGCTGGACACAAGTGTACACAAAAACACCACCCAACAAGTGGATGGTGTCAAAGTGAGTATTAGTGAACCAGTGATTCGATCCAAGTAGCAATGAAGCCACCTACAAGTGGGCCACACATTGGTACCCAGGAGTAGCCCCAATTTGCTGAGGACTTGCCAGGTAAAGGAATAACCGTGTAGGCAAACCGTGGACCCCAGTCACGAGCTGGGTTGATGGCGAACCCGGTGGTCGTCCCTAAACCAGTACCGATAACGAAGATTAAGAAACCAACAACTAATGGCTTCAAACCAGTCGTAAAGTCACCTAAGTTCAACAGAATAAAGACAAACGCGAATGTTGCAATAACTTCTGAGAAGAAGTTGAATAATGGCGATGCAATTGCTGGTGCAGTAGCGAAGATACCGACTGTGTTACCTTCTTCTGCGCCGTTAGATTCTTTGAAGTGTGCCCCGAATGCAACCATAACAAGCGCTGCTCCGACGAACGCACCCAAGAATTGACCAGCAAGATAAGGCAAAACTTCATGCCAAGGAAAGAGACCAAAAATTGCAAATGGAATCGTAACAGCTGGATTTAAATGCCCATCTGAGCCTAACAAACCAGCAACGTAAACCCCCATCGTAACGGCCATACCCCAAGACAAGCAGACATAGGTCCAGTCAGATCCTCTTGAATAGGTCTTCTTCAAGTTAAGTCCGGCACCAGTACCGGCCCCCAAAAGGATTAGGATAGCGGTTCCGAAAAATTCACCGATAAAACCATCCATAAGTGACACCCACCTTTATATTAGTTTGTTAATTCACAATTAACAGTTCTTAGTTTAGCATATTTGAAAGCGCTTTATCTGAAATATTTTTGGCTCTTTTTCCGCACAAATTTAATTCTTTATCACAAAAAAATATAACAAGTCAAAATTTTACCGCGATTCGGCTTCATCACAGCACATTTTCTGGAGCATCTGCCTTAAAACCGCTTTCATTTGGGTCGGTCCAATCACTGATTGGTGCGTATCACGGATTATTTCCAGGGTACTTTTTCCTAAAACATAGTAGGTAATTTGACCAAATTTCGCCGGAACTAGTTGTATAACTTGTTGCAAGCGCTGAAAACTAGCGGGACTGGTGACTAAAATTCTGGTAATTGGGGCGGCCAGTTGGTTGGCAACAAGTTGTGTTTGCGCCTTCGACCAAGTATTTTGATACACCTGTACCATTTGTAATTTTGGGAGCTGATTCATGGCATGTGCCACCGTTAAATTGCCCCGGAGCCACGTCATGATCGTGCCCGCCGGATAGTCTTGGAGCACGCGTTGCAAACTGGCCTGATTCTCTTGCGGCGCCACGATGCATCGTTGCACGCCAGCTTTCGTTAACTTAGCGGCCATTTTCTGACTCAAAACCGCAACGGTTGCCAGCGGTGCTAAGTCTCGCAGCCGGTCAAGGTACACCGTAAGTGCAAATGGACTGGTCAACACGAGCACGTCACTCATTGCAATCAAATGCTCATCCGTAGCCGTGAGCGTCACTGGCGTCAAATGGCGTAACGGCACATATTGCGTTGGCGCTACCGCCGCTAACTGCGCCTGCAGGTCCGGCGCCACCTTTTCTTGCGGATATGTGATTAGAAACCCCATCTCAACACCAGCTTTCTTACAAATTCAATCCCGTTAACGTCGCCGAGTTCGCCGTCACCTCATACGTCGAGTAACACCCTGCCTCAAAATGCAGATCCCAATAAGTCGTGTCTGGGAACCAGTGTTGATGCCACGTCCGCAACGTGCCAAGGTGGGCGACCAGCAATACCGTTAGATCACTATTAATGAGGTCTTGATAGTCATCAAGAGCCGCCAACACCCGGGTCTTAAACACCGGGTACGATTCAGCGCCCGTTGGAAACGCCTCAAACGGGTGATCCAGCCATGTTTGCCAATCCTGCGGGTATGCAGCCTGAATCTCGTCAGCATTCAACCCTTCCCACTTCCCAAAGCCCATTTCATTTAACCGAGCATCGATGCGGACCTCAGTTGTCGGGTGGGTGGCAATGATTGGTGCGGCGGTTTGCGCCGTGCGAAGCATGTCACTTCGCAACATTACATCGATTGGTACATTCGCCAATTTCTCGGCTAACTGCGCTGCCTGGGTCTCGCCCAGCGCATCCACCGGACAATCCAGCGACCCATAAAACTTCTTTTGTTTGTTAAGCGCCGTTTCACCATGACGCGTCACTAATAGGTGCATTACAACATCACTCCCGCTAAGCCAGCGTAAACCAGCAAGAAAATCACCTGTGATAAATCACCGTAAGCGCCGATCGTATCCCCGCTGAACCCGTGCAACAGGTGAATGTGGAACCGCCGGTAAAAGTAGGCCAACACCATCACAACTGCGTAGGCGATCAAACCCGGGATTTGTAAAATAGCGCCAATCACGATAATTGAAAAAATCTGGGCGACAATGATGCGCCAAGTGGTAACGCCGACCCATAAACTGGATAGGCTGGGGCCACTGCCGTTGTACACCATTTTATAAAACAAAACGGCGATCCCGGTCTTGGCCATCATCGTGGTCACGGCCGTTAAGCCCACCAACTGCCATAGTGGCAACTGTGGCGCAATGATGATGCCACAACTAATGACGATCAGGTAAAAATACAACAGGCCCAAACTCCCCATCGTCCCTAACCGACTGTCCTTCATAATAGCGCGCATCTTCTCCGGTGCACGAGACGAATACAAGCCATCCGCCGTATCCGCCAGCGCATCCAAGTGAAAGCCACCCGTGATCAACCCGTCCGTGATCCAGTAGAGGATCCAGGCAAACCAGAGTGGAAAAATTAGGGTAAACACCCAAAAAATAGCAGCTTCAACGCACCCTACCAAGAACCCAAAAAAGGTAAAGTACTGAATATTTTGTTTAAACTTATTCGTTGCGTCCGGAATCTCAATTGGGACGGAGATCCGGGTGAAAAATTGCGTGAATAAAATCATCGCTTGTCCCATGATCAAACACCTTTCTATTTCAATTTTTGTGGCAGCCCGCTGATCACAAAGTAAACGTGGTCGGCCGCTTGAGCGAGGCGTTGATTAACCTGCCCGTATAAATCGCGCAAAATACGTGTCTGCTTGGTTGCCGGCACAATGCCCAGCCCCACTTCGTTGGTCACAATGAACATCGACTGGTCGGTTTCGCGTAACGCGGTCACGATATCTTGCCAATCGTTAAAGATCACGTCACCCACTTCGGCGATTTCATCGCGCCCCATCTGCTCGATCACGTCATCTAACGGCTGTCCCTGTTGATCAGCTTGCGCCAGCATCATTTGGTAAAAGCGGTTCGTGATCAGCATAGTGGCATCGTCTAACAAGTACCCGTCAAACTGGTGCGACCGAATAAAGCCCGCCACGTCTTCGTAGCGTTCCTCAGTGGTCCACTTATCGGAGCGGCGTTGTTGATGGGTCTTGATCCGGAGTTGCATCTCCGGGTCTGGCGCCGTCATCACACCGGTCGCAATGTAACAGACTTGGTCGTCATCTGACAACTGTTGTTCTGCAAAGACCGATTTACCGCTCTTGGCACCACCGGTCACTAAGGTTAACTGTCCTGTCATCTTGATTACCTCCGCAAAGTCGCTACCCGAATCAAATCCGGATAAGCCGCTTGAAATTGGGGTGCTTGGTCCGCGCGCACGCCGACCAGTAACACCGTCGCCGGTCCGGCTGATTGAGTGAATGCCTCATCAGTCAAATCAACGGTGGCCTCAACGTTCAGACCGTGAGTTTGCGCCATCTGTGCCGTTTCGTTCGCCACCCCTTTTGACCCAACTGGCAGCAAGTCCACCACGTCATCACGCTGGACTAGTTGTCGAACCGCGTCATAACTAAAAATACTGTCTAGGTGCGCCACCACTTGAGCCGCAACGTACGGCGTCCCCATCTGAAAGACGGCCAGTTCGTGTTGACCGACCACTGGTAGCTTCGCCGTTTCGATCCGGGCCACCACCGTTACGCCAATTGAGGTGGTGAGGGTGGTCATGTTATCTTCGGTACTGCCGTTCAGTGGTAAATCAGCTAAACCCGCTCGCTGCATTTCGCCCCGGATGCCCGAAATGATTCGTTCTCCGGTTGGGTGTAGTTCGTTACCGATCGTATCCGTAATGGCGACCGGCGTTGCGCCAAAACATAGAAGCTCCAGTAAGGGGACTCGCAAAGAATAAGCGGCCGTAATAGCTGGGTCAATCGCTACCACGTCCGCTTGCTTCTCCCCAATTCCGGCGCTACTATCACAAGCAATCACTAACGTTTCGGTTGCCGTTAGCGGTATTAATGAAAGATCGCGAAATTGTGTTGTTGTCATTATTAGTCCTCGTTTTCGACCGCATCAAACGCGGCGTTAAAGCCGTTGATCGTGGCTTGAATGTCGTCGTCCGTGTGTTTGCTGGACATGAAGTTGGTTTCAAATTGTGATGGTGCCGTGTAGATGCCTTGTTGGAGCAATTGCTTGTAGAACTTCGCAAAGTACGCCACGTCGCTGGCCTGCACGTCATCAAAGTTGTTGACTGGACCGGCGTTGAAGAAGTAGCTCCACATGGTGCCTACGTGGTGCACCGTTACTGGCACGTTGTGCGCGTCAGCAGCTTGTTTGATGCCTTCGACTAAGCGGGTCGTTTTCGCACTCATTTCAGCGTACAACGACTCGTTTAACTGGGCTAACGTACTCAAGCCACCGGTCATCGCCAGTGGATTACCAGACAAGGTACCAGCGTGGTAGACGTTCCCAGCTGGCGTGATGTTCATCATGATGTCACGACGACCACCGAAGACCCCAACGGGTAACCCGCCACCAACGACCTTACCTAATGTCGTCAGGTCAGGGGTAATCCCGTAGAGACTTTGAGCGCCGTGGTAGGCTGCCCGGAAACCAGACATCACTTCGTCAAAGATCAAAACACTCCCATGAGCCGTTGTCACGTCACGCAAGGTTTGCAGGAATTCCTGCGTTCCTGGAATGACGCCCATGTTGCCGGCGATTGGTTCCACGATGGCACAGGCGATATCGTCACCGTTGGCTTCAAAAACCGCCTTCACGCCTTCAACATCGTTATAGGGCACAGTCAACGTATCGTAAGCTAAGTCCTTTGGCACCCCTGGTGAGGTGTTGATGTTGAACGTCGCAACCCCAGACCCGGCATCGACTAACAGTGAGTCACTGTGGCCGTGGTAGTTCCCGATGAATTTGACGATTTTTTCCCGGTGGGTGTAGCCCCGAGCTAAGCGAATCGCGCTCATCGTGGCTTCAGTCCCGGAAGACACCATCCGCATCATTTCCATTGACGGCACGATGCTTTGGATCTTTTTGGCAAGTTCCGTTTCAAGTTCGGTGGGGGCACCATAACTGGTCCCCTTGGCGGTTGCGGCTTGGAGGTCCGCCACCACTTGGTCATCGGCGTGACCTAAAATTAACGGCCCCCACGATAACACGTAATCGATGAACACATTGTGGTCAATGTCTTCGATGTGGGCACCCTTGCCCCGTTCGATGAACAGTGGGTCACCACCGACGTTCTTAAAGGCCCGAACCGGACTGTTGACCCCGCCCGGCATGTATTCGCTGGCTTCAGCGAAGGCCCGCTTGGAATTTTCAAACTGCTTCATTAAATTAGCACTCCCTTTGGCTACTTCATACGAGCAGCAACTTCTTTAGCAAAATACGTGATGATCAAGTCCGCACCAGCCCGCTTCAAGCCGACCAGCACTTCGTTAACGATCTGTTCTTCGTTGATCCAACCGTTTTGCGCGGCGGCCTTCACCATGGCGTATTCGCCAGACACGTTGTAGGCCACCAATGGCAGGTTGGTATTGTTCCGAACATCTCTAATAATATCAGAAAACGCCATCGCTGGCTTAACCATCGTGAAATCGGCACCTTCTGCTTCATCACTGGTCATTTCACGAAGGGCTTCCAACCGGTTAGCAGGATCCATCTGGTAACCCTTACGATCACCAAAGGTTGGTGCGCCATCCGCAGCGTCCCGGAATGGGCCGTAGAAGCTAGAAGCGTACTTGACTGAATAAGCCATGATTGGCGTGTTTTCGTAACCCGCTTCGTCCAAGCCTGCCCGAATCGCGGCAACGAAACCGTCCATGGCGTTTGAAGGGGCAACCATATCGGCGCCGGCTTCAACTTGGCTAACGGCGGTCTTCGTGTTGTATTTGAGTGACTCATCGTTCAAGACTTCGTGATCCTTGACGATGCCACAGTGACCGGTTGACGTGTATTCGCACATGCAGGTGTCGGCGATGACGATTAGGTCAGGGTATGCGGCCTTGATTTTACGAATGGCTTGTTGCACGATGCCATCCGCTTCCCAAGCACCAGTACCGAGGTCATCCTTGTGGTCGGGGATCCCGAAGATGATGATCGATTCAATGCCTAAGTCCACGATTTCCTTGATTTCATCCAAAATCGAATCCAAGCCGAAACGGTAGATCCCGGGCATGGAGTCGATGGCTTCCTTACCGGTGATCGTGGCGTCCACGAACACGGGCATGATCAAATCAGACTTGGCTAAGTGCGTCTCGCGAACGAGATCACGCATAGCAGCACTACTTCTTAAACGACGGTGACGATCAAAACTTACCATAATAACAATCTTCTTTCTCAATCATTTAGTTTAAGTTAATTCCAGCATAGCGAATTATTCAATGAATTTCAACGCGCCTTCCGCAATCAACGCTTGGGCGGTTTTGCGGCCTAACTGGTCACCGGCAACTCCTGTCTGATGCTTCGTAAACAGGTGCTGGCCGTCAGTCGAGGCAACCAACCCGTGAAAATGCAGGGTGTCGGCTTCCAAGTAAGCATACGCCCCAATCGGGTACGTACAGCTCCCGCCAAGTTCGCGCAGAAAGTCGCGCTCAACCACAACGCTAGTTCGGGTCGCGGCGTCTTCAATGCTGTGCAGCAACGCCAACGTATCGGCGTCGTTTTTCCGACACTCGATGGCAATCGCACCCTGTCCAGTTGCGGGCAAAATCACGTCCTTCAAACTGATGCGGTACAGCCCCGTCAAGTCAAAGTCCAACCGGTTAAGGCCGGCTTCGGCCAACACGACGCCATCCAAGTGCTCGCTCTCAATTTTGTTGATTCGGGTCTCAACGTTCCCCCGAATCGGAATAATGGCAATATCTGGTCGAGCGTGCAACAACTGGCCCTGCCGACGTAGGCTGTTGGTGCCGATGCGAGCGCCTTGCGGTAGATCTGCTAAACTCGCAACCGGCTTGGGTGTGATCAAACAATCAAAGGGCGAGTTGCGCTTCGGAATCGAGCCAATCGTCAAATCATCCGGCAGTACCGGCATGACATCCTTGAGACTGTGAACCGCAAAGTCAATTTCGTTCGTCTGTAAATCGTGTTCGATTTCCTTGACGAAAACGCCCTTACCACCAATTTTTTGGAGGCTATCCTTGAGGTTGCGGTCACCCTGCGTCACGATTTCCTTCACCGTGATTTCAACATCGGGAAATTGTGCCTGCAGTGCGGCAACCACGAGGTTCGTTTGGCACAGCGCCAACTGGCTCCGGCGCGTCCCCACGGTAAACTTATTTTTCATGGTGACTGTCCTCCTGTAAAACGTCATCCGTTGCGAGGCCAAAAATCTGGCAGAAAAAGGCTAAATCTAACGCCGCATCATCGCGAACCGACAACTCCTTGATTTCCTTGATGGGGCCCTTGATCATCTGATTAATGATACTCTTCATGTGCTTGCTGATGACCTTACGTTGATGGGCATCCAGTTCTGGCAATTTGCGTAACAAACTGTCATAGACGTTTTTTTCAACGCTCAACGCTGATTCCCGCAACTCACGAACGACCGGCACCACGTGAAGCTGCCGTTGCCAAACGTAAAAGTCGTTCACCGCTGCCGGCACATTTTCAGCAATGGCGGTCATCATCGCATCCTTAGTCTGTTGATTCTGGGCAATGATTTCAGTTAAGTGATCAATGTCATAGTAGGTCACGTCAGCTGGTAACGTCTGGGCATCAACGTTACGCGGCACCCCCAAGTCGATCATCACTTTTAACTTAGGCCGCGTCGTTTGAAGCGCCTGTGCGGAAAGTACCGGTTCCTTAGCGGCTGTCGATAAGATGACTGCATCAGCATCAGCGACCGCCGTGGGTAGATCCGACCACGCATCCGCTTGAACGGTTGCGTCGTAATCCGCCGCCAACTGAGTCGCCTTCGCATCCGTTCGGTTCAACACGGTGATCTGGTCAAAGCCCATCGTGCTGGCATTTTTCAGTACGTGAGTCCCGACTTCGCCCATGCCGGCGATTACGAGTTGTTTCCCAGTCAAATTTTGGAGTTGTACCTTGATTTGATGTAACCCAGTTTGACCAGACGTTTTCGCCAACTCGCTGACCCGATATTCGGTGTGCATCCGCTTTGAAAAGGCAATCGTTTCTTGGAACAGATGGTCTAAAATCACACCAGTCGTCCCATCCTTCTGGGCGGTAAAGAAGGCGTTCTTCAACTGACCCAAAATTTGCGGTTCACCCATGATCAGCGATTCCAAACCAGTCGCCACCCGCATTACGTGGGCGACGGCGTCTTCCTTGGTGCCAATCACGGACCACTCAGTCATTTGATCAATCGTCACGTGGAACCAGTTGGCGAGAAACCGTTTCAGGTAGTAGCGCCCGGTATGAATCTGATCGACCACCGCGTAAATTTCCGTCCGGTTGCAGGTCGATAGAATCACGTTTTCTAAGATACTTTTTTCGCTATTTAACAGTTGGTTGGCCTTGTCTAGGTCCTCCTTGGCAAAGACCAGCTGTTCGCGAATATCAATTGGTAATTGCTGATAATTTAAACTCACGTAAATGACAAACATGGTTTACTGATCCTCCCCTTTAAACCAGTGCTGATCGTCTAACCAGCGCCGGAGTGTTTGTTTGATGCGTTTCGCCGTTGCTGGCGACTTGCCCTTTGTCGAGACCGTTAACAGTAACGTCTCATCTTCAAGCTTCGCCACGTTAAAAAAGTCCGACTGGGTCTTATCACTAGCGTTATTCACCAGTTGAAAATGCGTGGCGTCCCGCGTAATTTGAGCGTTCACCGCGGCGTCATCCGTACAGGCAATGATCATATCCATCGCCTGGATGTCGCCAGTTTCATAACGTTTTTGTCGCCAAGTCACTTGGCTCGTGTCGATTTCCGGCGCTAACACCGGACTGATCACCGTCACGTTGGCCGCGGCATCCAATAGTGCCCGAATCTTTCGCGTTGCGACGGCACCACCGCCCACAACGGCGACCGCTTTTCGACTCAGGTCGATGTTGATTGGGTATGGGTGTTTCACGTTACGCATCTCCTTTAGCTGAATCGGCCAAGATTTGATCAAGTTTAGCCATATCAACGTTGGCTTCGATCACCTTAGCAAGTTTCTCGTACTGGGCTTCCTTGTAGGCCGCCATTGCGGGACTACTCTGATGCAAAACCGGTAACCCCTTCGCCTGCCGTAGTTGGTCAAGTAAGTGACGGGTCCAAGCGGTGTTATCAAAAATACCGTGAAGATAAGTCCCCCATACCCGGCCAGCGGCGTCAACGGCGCCGTCTGGGCGATCAACCGGTTGGCCGTTATTTTCGATAATCGTCGAAAATGGTTTTGCAGTCGGTCCTAGCACCGTCTCGCCCATGTGGATCTCGTAACCGTGCAGTTCGATATCGCGATGTCGGGCAACGGCTTGGGTCGTCGTCTTCTCACCCGTAAAGGTGGTCGTGGTATCCAGCAAACCAAAGCCGGCTTGCTGCGACAGATCAGACTCCACGTGGTTGGGATCAAACATCTGGGTGCCCAGCATTTGGTAACCACCGCAGATGCCGATAATTTGGGTGCCATCGGTATGCAGTTGTTGGATCAATGGCACAAAGCCCTGTTCACGCAGGGCGGCCATATCCTGATTGGTATTTTTACTACCCGGTAAAATCAATAAGTCTGGGTGGCCCAACTCTTCTGGTCGAACCACGTAACGGACCGACACATCGGGTTGAATCTCTAGACTATGAAAATCAGTAAAGTTAGAGATTTTTTGCAATGCCAGCACGGCAACGTCTAACGCCTTCGTGCTATCCTTTGTCCGGGATTTACGAGCCAAGACCACACTATCTTCTTCATCTAAGTCAACATCCGTCATGGGCACAACGCCAATCACCGGCACGCCCGTCAGTTCTTCAATCATTCGGTTACCTGATTCTAATAAGGTGGCGTCACCGCGGAACTTGTTGATGATGATGCCTTTAAACCGGCGTTGGTCAGCTTCTGGTAACAGTTTAATGGTGCCGTAGATTGAGGCGTAAACCCCGCCCTTATCAATATCGGCTACCAAGATTACCGGTGCATCCGCAATTTCAGCCATCCCCATGTTAACGATATCACGCTCGTTCAAGTTGATTTCCGTTGGACTGCCGGCGCCTTCAAGCACCATCACGTCGTTTTCATCAGCCAATGAACGGTAGGTTTCAAAGATCTGTTGCTTCAACTGGGGTTTGTAGTCCTGATAGGCTGCCGCACTCATGTTACTGAGCACCTTACCCATGTAAACGACTTGAGAATCCTGATCGGTTGAGGGCTTCAACAGCAGCGGGTTCATCCGCACATCTGGTGCGATACCGGCAGCTTCCGCTTGAAAAACCTGAGCCCGGCCCATTTCCTTGCCGTCACTCGTGATGTAGGAATTTAACGCCATATTCTGAGATTTAAAGGGCGCCACCTTTAAGCCACGGTTATGTAAAATTCGACATAGGCCAGCAGCCACCCAACTCTTGCCGGAATCTGACGCCGTCCCCTGAAACATGATCGATTGTGTACCCATGTGAGTCCCTCCCAAAATACGACGGCGACCGAAGCCCCGCCAGCGTATCACTTCCAGCTTAACCTGAAATGACACGTACTTTATTTATATCATATTAAACGTTGATTAGAAAACGTTGCGTCCATTACGTCACCGTTGCCTGATTAATTTGATTTATCACCGATAACACAACGACTGACGTGGCTTTGCACCGTTTCGGCACTGCCACGTCGCCAGAACGCTTTAAATATCAAAACGAAGTCACGCTATTCAGCCGCAAACTGCACCCGTTTCTTCAATAATAGGGTTGAGAAATACGGTAACTTCTCCGTCGGCGCGATGTCGGCTAACGTCCGCTTGGTCTGTTGGTCCATCGAGGCATTTGAAATCAAAATGGCGTGTTGCAACAGGTCGCGTTGTGCCAACAAATCGTAAATCGCCGGGAAGTTCGCCGAAATCTTCATGATGACCACGTTATCGTTGACGTCGATGGCCTTTTCAATCGTGGTGAGGTCTGCGGTTGCCGGTAACACTTCTAGCAGTTCGTCATCCAACGTCAGCGGCACGGAGATGCTGGCGGCAATTTGCGAAAACGCCGAGATCCCCGCAATCGTTTGAACGTCGATTTGATGATCGATCAGTTCTACGAGGTAGCTGTAAGTGCTGTAAACACTTGGATCGCCTAACGTCACAAAGCCAACGTTTTTGCCATCCTGAACGTCAGCAACGATTTCAGTCGCAATTTCACGCCAACTTTGCTGCTTTTCCGTCAGGTCTTTGACCATTGGAAAATGCCGGCGTTTCACCACTAAGGTTGCGGGTAAGTGTGGCATTGCGATTCGTTCCGCCACGCTTGCCTGTCCCTTATGTGCTTGAGGCACGTATAAAATGTCTAACGCCTGCAGCGTGTTGACTGCCTTGAGGGTTAATAAATCACTGTCACCGGGGCCTACCCCGATACCATAAAACGTTGCCATTATGCCGTCACCGTCCCTTGTTGATTGAGTTGTTGTTTAAGGTGTGCAATGAATAGGTTTTGAATCTCTGGATACTCGCCCATCCCAGTGAGGTCACTGGCCACCTTGATACCAGCCGCCTCTAACTTTGAACGCCACGACTCTGGTTGGGTCGAAGCCATGTCTTGATGCGCATGGTTGCCGGCCACCAACATCAACGGTTGTAACGTCACTTTAGTGATGCCATTTGCCTTTAGTCGCGCCAGTTCTAAGTCAATATCCGGATAGCTTTCAACTGCCCCAACGTAGTGCCGGGTGCCCCGCAACATGTAATCTAAGCAGGCGTACGCAGTAAAGGCATGATGCGCAGTCCCATGTCCCATAAAGAGGACGGCCGCATTTTTATCCAATGGTTGGTGCAACTGCTCTAAAAAGGTGACCACTTGTTGGTAATCTTCAAAGGTCTCTAGCAATGGTTTGCCGATGACCACCTGTTTAAACGCCGGCGTCACTTTGCGAACCTGCTGTAACAGTTGGTGGTATTCGATGCCCGGAATCAGGTGTAACGACTGGACGTACAGCGTATCGTAGCCAGCCGCTTGGATCTTTTCAAGGGCTTGTGCCGGGGTAGCCACAACCACCCCTTCGTGCTGCTGAATTCGTGAAATCACAATTTTAGAGGTAAAGGCGCGAAAAACGTCCGCTTCTGGAAAGGCCCGTTGAAAGGCCTGTTCCGTTGCCGCAATCGTTTTTTGGCGCGTTTGTTTGTAGGTCGTACCGAAGCTAACGACCAGTAACGCGATTCGACTCATCCGTTGAAAACTCCTTTTTAACGGCTTGAATCACGTCATCATAACTTGGAGCCGCCACGATGGCGTGCAAACCTAATTTTTGACATTCATCGGCAACCGTTTGGCCCATCGCAAAGCAGGTCATCGTTTGCAGTTGCGCACGTTGAGCGGCATCACAACCGGCATACAGGTCGTTGACCGAGGCTGAACTTGGGAAAACAACCGCGTGAAAGTCCGCTAGATCCACCGATTGTGGCACTGCAATACTTTCATAAGTTGCCAAGTACTGGGCCGTTGCTGGACCATTCAACTGGGCCAGCGCGGCCTGTTCACCAAGGTAAACAACGGGCTGGGTCAGATCCAACTGTTGTTCATCATATAAGGCATCTGCCAACAGCCCGGTTTCTTGTAGCCGAGTGGCGACCACCCGGTTCATTGCCACCAGTTGCCAGTGGTTCAAACTCCGACCATCAACGCCCAGCGTGAGTAACTGTTGTTGGAAATAATGGAACGCCGCAAAGTCGGTGATCACCAGCGTGCCACCAGCTGTCATATCTGGTAACGCCACTGCACGAGGTTGTTTCTTGCGTCGATCAAAGTAGTTGACCGAGGCACCCTCATCTTGCAATGCCGCAAACAACTTTGATTCGGCTTTAAACGGAATCAAGAGGTGCAAGCCCTGTAGTGCCAATTGTGGTTGTAACTCAGGCATCAGTTTTACAACACCGCCGACAACGATCAACGCCGGCGCACCAATTTTGGCCGCTGCAACCACGTCCACGATCGTTGCTAAATCTGCTGAGACCGACCGCTGCTTCCAGTGGGTCGCCCACTGAATAACCGCTACGGGTGTCGTCGCTGGCATCCCGTTGGTCACCAGTTGGTCGGCAATCGTGGCCAGTTGTTCCATGCCCATCAAGAACACGAGGGTCCCTTCCTGGTGCGCAATGTTGGCCCAATCCAGTTCCTTACCCTCGGCCTTCCGGTGACCAGTGATCACGTGAAAACTTGAGGCGTAGTCCCGGTGAGTAATGGGGATTCCCGCTGCCGCTAACCCAGCAATCGCACTGGTTAGCCCGGGCACCACTTCAAAAGCCACGTGGTGTTGTTTCAGGTACTGTCCTTCTTCACCACCCCGGCCAAAGACGTAGGGGTCGCCCGCTTTAAGCCGCGCTACCCGCTTACCCGACTGCGCAAGTTCAACCAACATATCGTTGATTTGATACTGACTGACCTTGTGGTGATGGGGTAACTTCCCAACGTCAATTTTTTCCGCCGCATAGGGCGCTAACAACGCGGGATTGACCAACCGATCATAAACGATTACGTCAGCCTCCGCTAACCGCCGTTGGGCTAGCAACGTCAACAACTCCGGATTTCCTGGCCCGGCACCAATCAAAGAAACGCGTCCACTCATACTTAACATCCTCCATCACACTCAGTTTGTCGCGGTAAAATACCGTGCTAAATCTGCTAGGGTCGACACGCGCTGCGGGTAATCGACTGCTGGTCGCCGAATGACGATGCAGGGAATGCCCAACTGATCACAGGCCATCATCTTTTCCTGAACGCCGCCGCGACGACCGCTTTCCTTGGTCACCACCGCAATGGCGTTGGCGCGTTCAAACAGCTCAACGTTTAACTGCACCGTGAAGGGCCCGCGAATCCCGTCGATTTGACCGGAGTTAAACCCGGCCGCCGTCAACAACGTCATGACGCCGGTCGTCGGTAACACCCGAACGTGCAGCCGGTCGACACCTAGCTGGTCGGCGTAATCAGCGGCTGTTTTACTACCCGTTGATAGATACACTGTTCCGACCCGTTGTTTAAGATAGTCGCAGGCTTGCGTCAAACTGTCAACTAAAACTAGGTTCGCGCTGGATTTTAATCCGTCCTCGCGTTCAAACCGTAAGTAAGGAATGCCCGCCGTTGCAGCGGCCTCGATGATGGTGGTTGAAATGACCCACGCAAACGGGTGAGTCGCATCAAGAACCATCGTAATCGCGTGCGTTTCAAAAAAGTGGCTGAACGTCGCCGGTGTCAGCACCGCTTCTGAAACCTGCTGGGCGTGCTGTCGGGCCAAAGTGGCACCGTAGTCGGTCGTCACCGATAAGATGAACGGCCGTTGGTGCGCCGTTAACCAGTCCGCAACCGCCAGACTTTCACTCGTCCCACCAAGTAACAAAATCATAGAGTGTAGCCCCGTGGGGTGATCATGCGACCATCAGCCACGTAGGTGTTTTGATTCCCCACGATGACGATGGTGGTCATGTTAACGTCTTCTTCGTTGAGATCCTTGATCGTGGTGATCGTTTCGATCTCGTTCTTACGGGCAACGTCCTTTCCAAGACCCACAACGGTGTCCGGTGACTTGTATTTCAACATAATATCTAGGGCTTCACGTAAATTGTTTGGCCGCCCTTTGCTACGTGGATTGTAGAGACAGATAACGAAATCCGCCTTCGCTGCGGCGTCAACCCGCTGTTTGATCACGTCCCAAGGGGTCATCAAATCGCTCAAACTAATGTGGCAAAAGTCGTTCATGAGCGGTGCGCCTAACGCAGCCGCTGCACCAATACTAGCCGTGACACCAGGGACGACGCGCACGTCAATGTGCTGTTCCATTTTGGAGGCTAATTCTAAGACCAACCCCGCCATCCCGTAGATGCCGGCGTCACCGCTAGAAATAATGGCAACGTCTTCACCACTGGCAGCAATTTCAATCGCCTTCTTGGAGCGTTCAACTTCACCGCGCATCCCGGTAACGACTAATTCCTTACCTTCCAGCATGTCGCGGATCAACCGCACGTAGGTTGCGTACCCCACGATCGTATGCACTTTTTTGATCACGTCGAGGGCTTCTTGGGTCATTAAGTCTCGTGAACCTGGGCCTAAGCCAACAATGTATAACATGTCATCATCATCCTTTTAAGTTGTTTATGTTTTCGAGTTGGCGTCCTAACACCATGGTAATGTCGTTTTGGGCAAACCGGTCCGTCACCGCTAAGTGCCCCGTTAATACTTCCGCACTGGCGGCTGCCACGTTGCCCACCCCCACTGTTTTCGCCACGAAGGCCGATTCGGGATAGTGCGCACTTGCTGGTCGTAACGTGTCAGCGGTGAAAAATTTAACCGGCACGTTTAGCGTGGCTGACAACATCTGAATAGCGGCTTCGTGCTGCTTAACATCAATCGATCCGAGTTGGGCAATCGACCGCCAAGCCAAGTGATGGGCAGCGCAGAATTTAGTAAAGGTGTCCTGCATCATTTGGGTCGTTACATCTCGGCGACACCCGATTCCTAAGGCATTCAGCCGCGGAATCACTGGTAACGTGTCAGCACGTTTCTCAAAATCAGTCCGATCAGACACGATCACAAGCGGTACCCCGGCTGGCGCGTCAGCAACGCGTTCAACCACCGTCCAGCCCCTTAAATCAGTGAGTTGGGGCCGAAAGACCGGGTCAACGTAAATGGCAACGGGCTTTCCCGCCGCCAATAAACCGTTAAACCGTTTAGTGTTGCGCTTGAATTCCGGATACCAGCCATTCACCCGCTGAGCCAGCGTGTCTAGCGCCTGTACGTTTTCGGTATCGGTTGCGGTGGTGATCACCGGATCCGAGTCCAAAATCGTTGCCACCTGAGTTGTCCAGGCGTTGGCACCACCAACGTGTCCTGATAACAGGCTAATCACGTGGTGACCTTGTTCATCAATCACCAGTACCGCTGGATCAACCGTCTTGTCAGTAATCAACGGTGCAATCGTGCGAACCACAATTCCCGTCGCCATTACGCAAATGACACAATCAACATCTCGAAATAGCCGCTGACAAGTAGCAGTGAACATGCCCTTTTCAAACGACTGTTCTCCGGGTTGTGCGAACCGGGCGGGTAACACTAACTGACTGGCTAATGCTTGGCTCAACCGCCGCGCTAACGTCGCGCCGTGAACCGTCAATGCAATGACGGCGACCTTAGTGTTACTGGTTGTCGCTGTCATCCGGCACACCCTTCCGGTACATGTGCGTAAACTGAGCATCGTAGAGTTTGGAGTAGTTGTACTCGTCGCCTAAGAACTCACCCACCATGATCAGCGCCGTTCGACGAATCCCGGCTTCCTTCACCTTATCGGCAATGTCGCCTAAGGTGCCTTTGACCATCTTTTCTTCTGGCCAAGTGGCTTTGTAGATCACGGCTGCTGGGGTGGCTTCGGTGTAACCGCCTGCCAATAGTTCCCGAACCACTTTGCGAACGCCTTGAACGGATAAGAAGATCACCATCGAAGTTTGGTGTTGCGCTAACGATTTCAGTGATTCGCTTTCTGGCACTGGTGTCCGGCCGGCCATTCGGGTAATGATCACCGACTGGGCAACATCTGGCACTGTGTATTCAACACCCATACTGGAAGCAGCGCCCAAGAAGGAGCTGACTCCTGGGATACATTCATAACCGATGTTACGCTTCTTCAATTCTTCGATTTGTTCGCGAATTGACCCATAGATTGAGAAGTCACCGGTTTGAAGCCGGACCACCGTTTGGTCATTCGCAACGGCCTCAGCCATTTGGTTAATGATGTCTTCTAGCGTCATACTGGCACTATCGGATTTAACCGCACCAGCCTTACAGTAGTCGAGGAGCGCTGGGTTCACTAACGAGCCCGCGTAAATCACGACGTCAGCTTCCGAAAGCCGCCGGTACCCCTTTAATGTGATCAAATCTTTATCGCCGGGACCTGCCCCAACAAAGCTTACTAATGTCATTTTGTTCAGTCCTTTCGAGTTGCGCTGATGATCAGCGTGGGATTCTGTGGTTTAAAGTAGTGACCCTTGCCGAGCGCGTGCCATTTGGCGATTCGCGCTTCTGTCATGTCTAAATCGGTCACGTTTTTCGTGGTCAAATACTGATAGGCCTGTAACGCATTTTCCTGCAAAATAAAGTTCAGGACCAACGCGCCACCCACTGTCAGGTGGGCTAACGCAAAGTCGATGATCTCATCGAGGTTGCTGCCGCTGCCGCCAACGAAAATGGCGTCGTACTGTTGATCCGGAATGGCTGTTGGTGCTTCGCCCTGAATCAAATTCAGATTAGTCGTCCCAAACTGGGCCATATTTTGCCGCATAATATCGATTGCCGCATCGCTTTTTTCAACTGCGGTCACCTGTAAATCGGGGTACATCAACGCTGCTTGTAGGCTCACGCTACCAGTTCCTGCACCAATATCGAGAAACTGCTGTTTTCCCTGTAATCGCAGGTGGTCGATGCTGATGGCCCGGACTTCCGCCTTGGTCATCGGGACCTTCGTTCGTAAAAAGAGTTCATCACGCATTTGTTATAATCACCACGTTCATTTGATAGTCTCGTTGTTCAACTGCTTCTGCCGGATAGGTTGTAATGGTTTCCTCTGGATAACTGAGCATCTCACCCACGATCACTTGTCGGTGCTGGTGCCGTTTGACGATTGCTTGGGCAATTTCGTACGGCCCAATCTTGTCATCCGTTACCATGCCAATTGTGTCGTGCATCAGTAGAAAATCGAAGTCCGGCACCCGACCATGACTACTAGTGAAGTAACACTCGTTCATGGACAGCCCGGTTTGGTGAAACAGGTACTGAATCGAGCTGATTCCCGGCACGACTTGAACCCGCGCCCGACCAAATTGATGAAACGCCCAGGTGCCAATGCCGTACAAGAGTGGATCACCAGAAGCCAACAGCACCACGTTATCGTCCAGCCGAGTCGCCAATAACTCCCGGAGCACGCTTAATTTCGGCAGCAATAACTGCTTAGAAGCAACTTGGGGAAAAAGCGACAGTTGCCGCTTAGACCCAATGACCAGCGTGGCGTCTTCCAAATACCGCTGGGTGCCGGCCAACATTAAGTACGAGTTCCCTGGGCCAATGCCAAGTACCGTAATCATTGCCAAGCCTCCTCAATCACTGCTAGTGGTTGTGTTGCCGCCAAAAAGCCGGTATCGCGGGAAAAAATCACCGCGTCAATGTCAACGTGGGGTTCCCGGTGCGCCAGTAGTTTCTCGGCCCGGCCCTTGATCTTATCCACCAACACTTGGTAAACCGCTTGGTAACCGGCTTCGTTGACGAGCTTGATCATCGAGATCGTCGTTAAACAATCGTTGACCTGCTTTAACAACTCAACCGGTGCGCCCAGCAGTGCTAAGTTGGCCACCATAATTTCAGCTCGGGCATCCGCATCCTTACTGTGGGTGGAGAAAATGCCCCCGGCAACTTTAATCATTTTGCCAAGGTCGCCAACGATCAGCAGCTTGGTGAAGCCCAACCGCTGAACTTCCTTCAATACGTAACCAACAAAGTTACTCATCTGAACTTGTTTTTCGGTGCCGATGTGCATCTCACCGGTTAGAAAATCCTCACCGTAGTTGCCGGGCGTCAGGATCAAGGCAGTATCGCCACGTTTGCGGTGAATATTCATTTCAATCGAAATCGAGTGTTTCCAACTCTCTTCGGACATCGGCGTGACGATGCCACTAGTCCCAAGAATTGAAATGCCGCCAACGATGCCCAATTTCGGGTTGTAAGTCAGTTTGGCCACCCGTTCACCTTCGGGCGCCGAAATCACGATGTCCGCACCTCGGTCATCGCCTATTACCTGCCGAACGCCCTGTTGGATCAACTTATACGGCGTCGGGTTAATTGCTGGCATTCCCGGCTTGTTTGCTAAACCTTCCTGCGTGACCCGCCCAATGCCCTGACCCCCATCGAGGGTGATTTCGGCATCCGAGCGCAACGTCACAGTGGCAACAATCAGCATCCCATCAGTGGCATCCTGATCATCACCGCCGTCCTTGGTAATGGCAACTCGTGCGGACCGGTCATCAAACTGACAATCCTGAACTTCAAAGTCAACGGGTTGACCGTTGGCGGCGTTCACGTGAACCGTTGTAGTGGCCTGTTGTTCTAAAATCGTTTTGGCCGCTGCCACCGCCGCCGCTGTTGCCGTCGTCCCAGTCGTGTAGCCCTTTCGGAGCTTGCGACCGTTATAGTACACATAATCATTCTCATCCTTTGCCGCTGGCATCTACTCACCGCCTAAACTAAATCTAAGTTGTACAGCACCGCGTTGACCATTGCGGCAGCCAAGTTACTGCCACCCTTGCGACCTAACGCAACGATTGCGGGAATTTCACTTTCGTAGAGCGCTTGCTTACTTTCGGCAGCTTCCACGAACCCAACTGGCACCCCAATCACAGCATCCGGCTTCAGCGTACCGGCCTGGGTCATTTCAAGAATCTTATAGAGGGCTGTTGGGGCGTTCCCCACCACAAACAGCTTCTCAGTTGGCACTTCCGCCGCCAATTCAATAGCTGCCATGGAGCGGGTGATTCCCTGTTGCTTCGCCCGGTCAAATACCGCCGGGTCGCTGATATAACAGTGATAATGACAGCCAATCGCATCCAACTTACGCTTATTGATCCCTGATAACGCCATGGTGGTATCGGTAAAAATCGTGCCACCATTGGTGATGACGTGGGCAATTTTGCTGATTGCATCATGGGTAAATTTTAGGTTATGCAAGTAATCAAAGTCCGCCGTGGTGTGAATCGCCCGCTTGATTGTTGCTTCTTCAACCGGTGATTCAAAGTGGTAATTCGGTGCGATTTGATCAATTTCAGCTTGAATCATTTCAAAACTCTTATCCGTAATTTGATTTGGAATCGTGATGTAGTCCGTCACGACAATCCCTCCTTCTCACTCGTTGTTACAACAGTGCTAAAATGCTCCAGCGAACGCCAATCACAACAATTAAGCCCAGCGTTGACGCAGTGTACAATAGCCTCAAAGTTTGGTTAATAGCGTGCGCATCCGCCGGCCCGGCATCCGCATTACCGATGTAGGGTTTGGGCACTAACTCGCCGAAATAGTAGTGGGGACCACCCAACCGTAAGTTGAGTGCACCCGCCACAACCGATTCTGAAAAGCCACTATTAGGGCTTTTATGGTGCTCCCGGTCACGCAAACCAACTGAAACCGCCTTGTGAACGTCGTACCGTAACAGCGCACTGGCAATCACCAGAAACAGCCACGTTAACCGCGCCGGAATGTAATTGAACACGTCATCGAGACGCGCCGGCACTCGGCCGATATCCCGGTATTTTTCATTTTGATACCCAACCATTGAGTCCAGCGTGTTGACTGCTTTATAGGCCAGTCCCAGTGCTGGGCCACCGATAATTAGAAATAGCAGCGGTGCGATGACCCCGTCGCTGGTATTTTCCGCCACCGTTTCAATGGTGGCTTTGCAAACGTCCTCACCAGAAAGTGCCGCTGTATCACGGCCAACGATCATTCCTACCTGATAACGGGCCTTCTCCAGGTCATCCGCCTTTAAACTTGCCATGATTTTACGACTTTCAACTGCCAGTCCCTTGATTGAAAGGCAGGTGTAGCACAGGTAGCTACCGAGCACCAGTTTCAACCAGAGCACGTCGCGGACCAACCACATCAAGCCAGCTACGATCAACCAAGTGCCACCAACGATGATGACCCACATCAATAACCCTAACCATTGGCGCGTTGTTGCGGCGTACTTCGGTCGGTTAAACAGCTTGGTCAAACCACCGATGGCGTGGCCAATCACCTTAATGGGGTGCGGCCAACTCGGTGGATCACCTAGTAGCAAGTCGAGCACAAAACCAATCACGATCATGCTAATCAGTTGCATCACGCACCGCCCCTAACTGTTGCAGCAAGCGTTCAAACAACGCTTGGCTTTGATAAAAGTGAACGTGCAGGTAACTGGCGAACGTCCGGCGAACCTGATACCCACCAGTCCAAGTCGCCACTGTCTGGCCATCGCGGACCTTTTCCATTTCCAAGACTGGTTTTAGCTGGGTGTCATGCGTGGTAAAAACCGAGTGATGGAACTCATGGCCGTAAATGACCGTTCCGGCGTCACCTAACACCGTGGTTGTTCTTGGCGTTGCCTGACAGTAACCAAACCGCTTCAAGCGTGGCGTCATCTGGCTATCGCCATTGAAGATGCCGACCATGTCAAACGTCCCGTCTGCCGTGATCAATTTTTGGCCCAGATACATGAGGCCACCACACTCGGCGTAGATTGGCTTGTCAGCTTCGGAAAATGTTCGAATCGACTGTTTCATGGTGCCGTTAGCTGCCAGTTGTTCGGCAAACTCCTCTGGATAACCGCCACCAAGGTACAGCGCATCAACGTCCGGCAACTTCGCATCGTGAATCGGACTGAACGGTATCAATGTCACCCCCGCTTCTCGCAGCGCGGTCAAGTTGTCTTGGTAGTAAAAACTAAACGCATCGTCTTGGGCAATGCCTAACCGTAATTGAACGCGCTGACGGGCTAACGGTTGCGGATTTTCAATGGTCGTACTCATCCCAGCCAACGCCAAGAGTCGGTTTAAGTCCAGATGTTTAGTTGCTAACTCACCCAGCGCTGCAATCTTACTGTCGATCTCGGGCAACTCATTATCGGGAACCAACCCAAGTTGCCGAGAAGGTAGGGCCAGTTCTTTTTTAAAGGGCAAATACCCTAATACTGGTAACCCAACATAACGGTCGATGGCCCCTTTGATCAGCTGATAGTGGTTCTCGCTCATCACGTTATTGACCACCACCCCCGCAATTGGGACCGCCGGATCAAAGGTCATAAACCCCTTCACAATAGCGGCAACCGAGGTTGAAGCTGACCGAGCGTTAACAACTAAAATCACGGGGACGTCTAGCTGTTTGGCAATACTGGCGGTTGAATGGGCGTCCTTATCCGTGCCAAGCCCGTCGTACAGGCCCATCACCCCTTCGATCAATCCCAAATCAACATCCCCGGTGTCTCGCGCAAACAACTGCCGTAACGTTTGCGGATCTGGTACCAAAAAACTGTCGATGTTGCGTGACTGACGACCGGTGATTCGAGAATGAAACTTCGTATCCACGTAATCAGGACCTACTTTATAAGGCTGAATTCGGTACTGCTTGTGTAACGCCGCCAAGATGGCTAACGTCACACTAGTCTTACCAGAACCACTCGTCGCGCCCGCAATCAGTAGTTTCTTCAACGTCCGTCACCTTCCTTAAGCTAAGTCGTGTAATGCTGCTAATAATGTTTGATTATCATCATGTGACCGCACCGCAACCCGGTAGTAACTCGCATCTAAGCCAACGTAATCGGAACAGTCCCGAATCATTAACCCCTTTGGCCACAACCGTTCTCGTAGTTGGGGAATGTCACTCTTGAAGAGGTAGTAGTTGGCTGCTGACGGGTAAACGGTGAGGTACGGAATCGTTTCAAGACCCTCGTAAAGCGCTTTCTTTTCAGCTAATAACCAAGCGTAGGTCGCTTGAATATAGGCCTGGTCATCATACATGTGCTCTCCAAACCGGGCGGCCAGCGTATTGACCGACCACGGTTCGGCTTGTTCAAGCAACTGTTGTTTGAGTTGCGGGTGTTTCGTCACTGCAAACCCGAGCCGTAGCCCTGGAATCGCAAAGAATTTGGTAGCTGATCGAATAATCATTACCGGATCCGTTTCGCTTAACCGGTTAATGTAGCTAAGGCGGTCGTGGTCAATAAAGTCCATGAAAGCTTCGTCTAAAATCAGCCAAATCTGGTGTTGGCGGCAATAATCGGCTAGCCGCTGTACCTCATCTGGTAAGAGGACTTGGCCGCTCGGGTTATTAGGGTTACACAGGCAGAGCAGATCAACGGTCGGCTGCTGGTCCAGAAACTGGATCAGTTCAGGCAACTGAATTTGAAACTGGTTTTCTGCTCGTAATCGGTAATGGTCAACCGTCGCCCCGGCTCGCCGCAACGAGCGTTCGTACTCACCAAACGTGGGTGCTAACACAACGGCGTGCGTTGACTGCAACGCCGTGGCCGTGTCAAAAATCATCTGAACCGCCCCGTTCCCAACAAACACGTCATCCGCAGAAACGTTTAAATAATGGCTAATAGCTGCTTTTAATTGCGGATACTGTGGATTGGGATAGTAGACCAGTTCGTCTAGCGACTCGGTTAAAACCGTTTTTAACTTTGGCGATAGGCCCAGGGGATTAATATTGGCACTAAAGTCGATCAACGCCGTAGCGTCGAGACCGGTTCGTTGCGCAATTGCCTCCCGGTTACCACCATGAATCACTTTGATCATGATGCCTCACTCCTTAAAAATGGTGCGTGTTTGACGCGTTGTGGCAAGAAAGCGTAGACAACTTCGCAAACTGCAAGGTTTACGATAGTGGCGACCGTCAGTGGAATAAAGAGCGCGAAGATCGTGCCTTTCAAGAACGGGTACATCAACGGCACTTCCAGTGGCACGTTGATGACGTAACCGATCACATCAGCGATCAAAACGACACTGAGCTTGTCCTTACCGAATCGTTGACGGATCCAGCCAAAAACAAACATGCAGACGCCCATCATCACGGCGATCACCAAGTGAACTGGCAACGTATAAGGGAACCCCGCTAACCCAGCGGATACTAAGTGACCAAATACGCCTAAAAAAGCACCGAAAACGGGACCCAATAAAATTGCGCCCAAGAACGCTGGTAGAGAATCAAACGCGATCGATCCTAAAATCTTCACGTTGGCCCCAACCACACACAGTGCCAGCAACATGGCCGCCAACACGATTCGCTTTAACCTTGCAGAATTATCCATACCATTAAACCTTCTTCGTCCAAATTTTAGCTAAAATGAGGTCGCTTACAAAACGTCCTGATATAAAGATATGATAGCCGGGCCGGTCTTTCAACGGCTTGTGACCGGTCTAACAAATTTGTGGAACGCTTCTCAATATCAGTATAAAAAACTACTAATTTTGGCAAATCAGTTCGTTCTGGACCAGTTAAGATTCATACTGGTATTTCGATTCGGAACTGGTATAATGGGGTCGTTATAATTTACGAATTTTTAGATTGTTATTTTTGGAATTAAAATAACTGCTAATTTCGGTAAAAATAGCACATTTTTGACTAAATCACCCCATTGTCCCCACAATTTAGCCGGTCACACGGTAACTTTTCACCCAATTCTGGTGCTTTGGCGTTTCCATACCGTCTAAAGCGTGACTTGCCGGGATTTTTGGGTACAATGGACACACATGAGCACCACACACTAAGGAGGATTTTGACATGAAGATTTATACCAAAAAAGGCGACAAAGGCTCTACTCGAATCATCGGTAAGAAAATCGTGACCAAGGATGACGCACGGGTTGAAGCTTACGGCACCGTTGACGAACTCAACTCTTGGGTGGGCTACACCATCTCATTATTAACGGCCAACACCGCTGAACTTCACGACGAACTGGAAGAGATCCAACAACAACTCTTCGACGCCGGCACTGATTTAGCAACCCTAAACGACGACCCGAAGCGCGACTTCATCTTCAACCCAGAAGCAACCACGTGGTTGGAGGGCAAGATCGATAAGTACACCGAAGCCGTCCCAGCCGTCCAAAAATTCATCCTGCCAGGTGGTGCGCAACCAGCATCCGCATTACACGTTGCAAGAACGATCACCCGCCGCGCAGAACGCTGCATCGTGACGTTACAAGGCGAAGACGACATCAACCACGACGTATTAGTCTTCATGAACCGCTTATCAGACTACTTCTTCGCAGCAGCGCGCTATGCGAACATGTTGGAGAAGCATGATGATATTTTGTATCGGAATAGTAAGCCGGTTTTTAGATAGAGAGCGTTAAATCAAGCGTTTAGAAGGTGGAGTATAAGGGCGTCCCCAGCGAACCTACCGGGTTTTGGTAGGTTTGCTGGGGACGCCCTTATATGCAACCTTCTGCTTGATTTAACGCGTTTCGGCGTGGCCGCCTAACCCAACCAACGCTGACAAACTTCACCATTGACTCGATTGTCTGGAAAATTTCAGCTTAATGTTAGCCGAAAACAACGCCGCCTAAATGCTCGTCGCCTATCCCACTCACTCACCACCCAAGTCACGCCCCTCGATTTAATATCGGGACCGCCTTACATCCCTCATACGGAGCAATTTAAGGCACAATTTCACACCCCTTTACCTAATGAAAAATCACCATCCCACCACCCCCAATTGTCAACTTCTATGACAACCAAAACCAACCAAACACCTTTTCAACCGCCACCTGACAACTTTCTTAACAATATCCCAATTTAACTCAAACCAACCGTTTTCCTCTAACCAATCAAAAAAAATAAAAAAAATTTTCACCCCAAAAATCAGTCATCACTCACCCGCTACTAACCCCGTCATCATCACTTCAACCCAACCTTTTCCCGTTTGCATTTTACCCCCAGCACCCAGCACTCTCCGAAATTTGACATATCAATTTCATAGCACATCGGGTATACTAGGAAACAACACAAACAGTCCTGTATGTCTTAAAAATGGACTGAAATCAATACGAAGGATGGATTAGCATGCCTCAGAAAATGATCGATATGCGTGGGCAACGCATCGGTCGCTTAACCGTTTTAAGCCGGGCCGGTAAATTACCCAACGGCAATATTACCTGGAACTGTCACTGTGATTGTGGTAACAGCTGTGTGGTTGATGGTCACCAATTGCGGACCAAGAAAACCCTGAGCTGCGGCTGTATCCGCAAGCAACGGTCGCGTCAAATGATCCGGGAAAACCCAGCTACTCGTAAATACATCGGTAACTGGGAAGTGCTTCAAAAAACGTGGCACCCTAAGTCCGATGAGCGACGGGCGAACAACAAGAGTGGGGTCACGGGTGTGAGTTACGATCAAGCGCAGGATCGCTGGATCGCCCGGTTATACTTCAATGGTCGGTACGTCTTAAACCGGACGTTTACCGATAAGAGCGACGCCGTTGAAGCCCGGAAAGAAGCTGAGAAGCGGTACCTGTAAACCGCTGGTCAAGATAACCGTCGTTGTTTGATTGCAACCGGTTGTTTTTCAACTGAAAATCATAAAAAAGGTTCAGACCGTAACTGGTCTGAACCTTTTTTATTGATTAACCTAATGCTGACAACTACTCACGTTCAACATTTTTCACGATCACGGACATCGTCCCATCCGGATTAGTGCGAAATTCAATCACGTCTTTGTTCTTCAACAACTCAACTGGCACCGTCATTTCAATGCCGTTACCCAGCTTGATCTTTTGCTTTTGGTACTTCTTCTCAAAAATCGGTGCGTTAGGAACCGGCACCGTTTCGGCAACGCCGCGTTCCTTCAACGTTGCCTTAAATTCTTCTTTAGCGACCGGATTATCCGGGAAAACCGCCTCCGCAACGTAATTGCTATCAATCGTTTCATCCTTCTTGATACTATCATGAACGGCCTTTCGCGTTTCTGGTGCGGTTAGCACACCGGTTTCAGTGTATTTTTTCGTTGTTTCTTGAACCGTTTTTTCGATGATTTTAATCTCTTCCGACACTTTTTTCACGGCTGGAATCTTCAGGATATTTTGCGCAAAACTCCAGTCTTCACCATTATTGTCGTACTTCTTCGACCGAACCCGAATCGTGTTGCCAATCACCAAAAAGCCATCGTTGATCGTTTGAACTGGTGACGGCAAAATGGTTTTATTTTGAATGATCGTGTTGACCAACACATCATCTTGGTATTCGATGGTGTGTAAATACTTTGCGTTATAATCCAACTTCACCATCCCGGTCAGCTCTGCCAGATCATCGTTTTCAACCCGGAAAAACAGCAGGTCACCGCCACCAATTTTTTCAGCACCCTTAATGGCTTCAAAAAAAGCCAAACTAAGTTCAGTCGTTTGGTCCATAAAACTAGCCGGATCATCAACCAATGATTTGACGATCGGACAGTCATCAAGAGCCGTTTCCGTGTACTCCGAGTTCACAAATTTTTGGATGACCTTTTGCAGGTACTCCTCAACGACAACATCGTTGGGATCCATATCCTTGTGGGATAATACCACGTTACCCGAGTCCTTATCCAAAACGTGAACCACTGCCGTTATTATTCTCATCTGAAGCCACCTACTCTATTTTTTATGTTGCGTATCCTCTAATCATATCAAAAAAAGTATCCGAGACAACCTGTAATGCCGACCGGATACTTTTCATATTTAGGCTAAATCAACGCCTCCATCAACTGCTAGTACTTGTCCAGTTATGAACCGATTTTGCATCAAGTAAAGGTACGCTGATGCCACCTCAGCCGGTTTGGCAACCCGTTTCAACGGTACGTTTGCTGCAAACGCGTTGGTCTGTTCTGCAACCTCATCATCGGACAAATCTCGCCACAAACCGGTTGGCGTCCAAGTTGGCGACACCGCGTTAACTCGCTTGTCGGGCGCTAATTCCACGGCTAACCCTTGTACCATTAAATTGATCGCTTGGTTACCAACAATTGCACCAGAAGCCGTCGCGGGACTGCCACCCGAACCCGAAGTAAACGTTAAGCTCCCACCGGCATTTAAATACCGACTGGCAACCTGCGCAATTTTCAGGTTATCAAAGAACTTGGCCTCAACTGCCGCCCGAATATCCGCCACCGAATTAGCTAAAAAACCGCCACCCATGGCACCACCCAGCATCGACACCACGTGATCAAACCGCTCGTTCGTTTCAAAGAACGCCGTCAGCGTTTTAACATCACTCGCATTAAACTGCGCCGTTTCAAGAATGCCTTCTGGTTGGGCTGCAATAATTGCTTGTTGGGCCTTCATCAATCGGTCAGCGTGCCGACCAACGATCGTCACTTCGGCCCCAGCGGCGATCGCCTGTTGGGCAACTTGCAGGCCAAAGCCAGACGTCCCGCCAAGAATCAGTACTCGTTGTTGCGTTAAACTCAACTCATCATTTCCCTTCAGTCAAATTAATGTAGTACGTTAAAATCTCTTGAAATTGTTCAATTGTTTCATCATCAAACGTTGCACGAATTTTGCGGTCTTGATCTTGCATGTAATCTTGGATGATTCGTTCCATCTCACGAGCTTTCGCCGTCAGCGTCACTTCTTTTTGGCGACCATCAGTCACCGCTTTTTGTCGCTTCACCAAGCCCTTTTTATCCATCCGTTGCAATAGCAGGGTCATCGTTGAGCGTTGCACGTTAAATTCGCGTTCCAAATCCCGCTGAATCACCACGTGCCTTCCTTGTCGGCTCAAATAATCGATCACTGACATCTGCATACTGGTTAACCCATACTGACCAGCGAACTGGTCGAAGTTATAGATCAACTGATTAGCTGCTTTCCGTAATAAGCGCCCCGTGTCCTTTGCTTCCATTTATTATTCGCTCCTTGCCTCTCAATTGGCAGGCCGTTGTTCGTTCCTCACCAAATCGTTAGTGAGGTAACAGTTTAAAGCTAGCATGGTTCTCGCTTAAAATCAAGAATTACCGTGCGACTTAACGGTTTTCGCTACTTTTGTCGATTACTGTCGTTTGTGTCCAGCGTAAGCATGTTTAGTTTGTGAAGTGCGGTGATTTGCGTGGACTTACGATTCCGGTAAGCGGCTAGGTTCCTACTGTGGGGCCGGCCTGAGCCAAAGGGCGGTCTCAGCCCTCGAATCTAAGCCTCGCCAAAACCCGCGCGAGTCTTAGATTCGTCCCCGATGATAGGCGGTTGTCGGAAAAACACCAACAACCGCCTATCATCGCGACACAGCATCCACCTAGCCGCTTACCGAAATCTTACATTGGCGTAAATCGGTACTATTGTAGACCATCTCAAGTACTTCACCGGACGTCATGCTGTTGCAGTATGACAGCGATTGATGTCAACTCGGTAAATAACACAATCGGTCAGCAGTCGCCATTTCCATAATGAACAAGTGTAAGTCTATCCTGAACGTTGACTCAACTCGCTTGAACATACTACTGACCCAATGTCGTTACGTTGCCATTCAACACTTGCTGAGATGCTTGCAATTGTCATCGTGCGACAGTTTTGCCCTTCGTGATAAATTTTCGGGAGTACGGTAATCGATGCCGAAAACCCGCAAACAAGAGGTCGGTCAGAAAATTGGGCTCAGCCGTGAAATTTCACTTAGCTGGTGAACTTCCAGCTTAGTGAAAGGCCGAATTCTGAGACGTGTTTTTCCGGCTCAGAATCGTGCCCACGGCGTTCCAGCCCAAATTTTCTGACCGACCGGTTGTGCCCACAATATCACCCATGATTAACGCGCAATGAAGCCAAGTTTCACAAACTCCGTACCCTATCACTGGACAAGCATATACAAAAAAAGAACGTTGCAATCATCGCAACGTTCCACGTTAATCTACTTCAATTTAGACTGTGCCGCTTTCGGTACTTGTGACCAGCTGACACGTTCGTAGCTCTTAACACCCTTAGCTGGTGACCAGAGTACTTTCACGTAGTGGCCCTTCGTGAATTTGACACCAGTCATTGAGTTGACTGATAATTTTTTGGCGCTACCGTTCTTGTCGTAGCCGGTCATGTTATAGGTGTAGCTCTTGCCCATAACGGTGCCGTCCTTTTGCTTTTGCAAGTAGGTATGACTGATATTGCCAACCTGCGCGTAGTAGCTACGGCCGTAGTTTTGAATGCCGTACAGGGCACCGCTGATACCGACGAGCACTACGATAATCCCTACAAGCCACCAAAGTCCCTTCTTCATCCCAACATCCTCCAATTAATTTTCAACTAGTGCTAACCCATCTTCGTCCTGAATCGTAATGTGACTTCGACCGCTTTGACTGATCAGTCCCTGCTTTGAAAATTGGCTGAGCTTGCGACTGATCGTTTCTGGTGACGTCCCAAGGTACAGGGCCAGGTCCTTTTTTTGAAGCGGCAGGTCAAATGATGCCGTGCCAATCTCGGAACTGGTTTCAACGAGGTAGTTTGCTAGGCGTTCACCGACACTGGTCGTGAGCGTGGCAGCTGCTTGTGCTTCAAGGTCAGCCACCCGTTTACCCAACGCGTTCAACATATTCAGCGCAACGGCTGGCGATTGTTGCACGAGTTGCTGGAAATCCTGCCGGGTGATCAAGCACATCTGCGAATCGACCAACGCTTGGGCACTGGTCTGCCGATCGGTTTCTTCAAACAAAACTGACTCGCCGTCAAAGTCGCCCGGTTGTAATAGCCGAATCAACTGTTCCCGACCGCTAGCCGTGCTCTGCGTCACTTTGACCTGACCATGCGCTAAAATCACCAACGAATCTGCATGATCTCCCGCTAAAAAGACAAACTCACCCTTCGCAACGTGCCGTTCTTGAACGAGTTCCGCAACGGCTGATACCGTGGCGTGATCAAGATCTTGGAAAATCGGCACTAACTGCACACACGCAATTGCATCATGATGACCTAACATGTTAAACCCCTCCTCGGATGGTTTCACTACTATCAATCTATCATAGTTTAGCGTAACAGACCAGTCCGCCGATTGCCTTGACGTATGTCAAGTTGGACTTGACGTATTCGGCGGTTTTTGCCATGAAATTTTTAGATTTTTCCGGTAAAAAATCGTGTAAAATTTGAAGCGCTGGGTATTTTAATCAACCGAACCAATTCAACGATCTCAGGGCTTGGTTTTGCCCATTAAACCACTTATAATGACAAGTGATTATTGCCTAAATATCACCAAATAGCAAGCAACTTGCACTTATTCAATTAGATCTTCAAGGGGGCCTTTTTATTGACCGAACCAATTATTCGTTTAGACCACATTGTGAAGCGTTACGGGGACACTGAGATTCTCAAGGGCATCGACATCACGCTTGAACAGGGGAAGTTCTATACCCTGCTCGGCCCTTCCGGCTGTGGCAAAACAACCATTTTGCGCATCATCGCTGGTTTCACCGATGCCACTGAGGGGACGATTTTATTTGACGGCAAAGCCATCAATAACTTGCCCGCTAACCAACGCAAAGTCAACACCGTCTTCCAAGACTACGCGCTATTCCCACACATGAACGTGCACGATAACGTGGCGTTTGGACTACGGCTTCAAAAATCAATCAGTAAAGCTGAAATCAACCAGCGGGTTAACGAAGCTCTGGCATCCGTTCGCCTCGCCGACTACGGCTCTCGCCAAATCAGTGAACTTTCTGGCGGCCAAAAGCAACGGGTCGCCATCGCCCGTGCCATTGTCATGAAACCGCGGATGTTACTGCTAGATGAACCCCTTTCTGCGTTGGATGCCAAACTCCGTCGAGACATGCAGTACGAACTACGTGATCTGCAACAACGACTGGGCATCACCTTCCTCTTCGTCACCCACGACCAAGAAGAAGCCCTTGCCATGAGCGATGAAATTTTCGTCATGAATAACGGTAACGTCCTCCAAAGCGGGACGCCAGTGGATATTTACGATGAACCCATCAACCACTTTGTTGCCGACTTCATTGGCGAAAGCAACATTTTGACGGGGACCATGATCAAGGATTACGAGGTGGCGTTCGTCGGTAAGCATTTTGAATGTGCCGATGCTGGGATGAAACCTAACGAACCAGTCGAAGTTGTTTTACGGCCCGAAGACCTCGATATCACCACGCCTGATCAAGGTAAGTTGACCGTCACTATTGATAGTCAGCTCTTCCGGGGCGACTACCACGAAATTGTGGCCTACGATAATGACCACAACGAATGGTTGATTCACTCGATCAATCCCGCCAAGGACGGCGAAGTGGTCGGCCTGACCTTCGAGCCTTATGACATCCACGTTATGCGACTGCACGAAACCGAGGCCGACTTCGACGCCCGGTTGGAAAGCTACGATGATGAGGAGGTCACGCAATGAATCGTCGGCAATTTGCTAACTGGTCCTACTACGTGCCTTACGGGCTCTGGATTGGCCTGTTCGTTTTGGCGCCAGTCGGCTTGATCATCTACCAATCCTTTTTAAGTTTAAATCACCACTTTACCCTGGCCAACTACCAGACCTACTTTGAATCGAAAACCTACCTGATGATGACCGTGAACTCACTGTGGTGGGCCTTCTTGATCACCGCGTTTACGCTGTTGATCAGCTATCCCGCGGCTTACTACATTCACCAACTCAAGCACCGGCAACTCTGGCTGTTGCTGACGATTCTGCCCACTTGGATCAACTTGCTGCTGAAGGCCTACGCGTTCATTGGCATTTTCAGTCAATCTGGGGTGGTGAATCAGTTCCTTCAGGTCTTTGGCATCGGCCCCCAACAGATTTTGTTTACGAACTTTAGCTTCGTGTTCGTGGCCACTTACATTCAGATTCCGTTCATGATTTTACCGATTTATAACGCGTTGGACGATTTAAATCCTTCCTATATAAACGCCAGTCACGATTTAGGCGCCACTGGTTGGCAAACTTTCTCAAAGGTTATCTGGCCACTGACCCTGCCCGGTGTTAAGGCGGGCGTGCAATCGGTGTTCATTCCCTCACTCTCCCTCTTCATGTTGACCCGCCTGATTGGTGGTAACAAAGTCATCACTTTAGGGACGGCGATTGAAGAACACTTCCTCACCACCATGAACTGGGGCATGGGCTCCACGATTGGGGTCGTGTTGATCATTGCCATGGTCGTCATCATGATTTTAACTGGTGACCGGAAACTCGAAGGGCGGGTGACACGATGACCCGCTTAAACTCATTTAAATGGTCGCGACTCTACTTGACGTTAGTTTTCATCATGTTGTACGCGCCGATTATTTTCCTAGTCGTTTACTCCTTCAACAGCGGTCAAACTATGGACCACTTTCAGGGGTTCACTCTCGCGCACTACGGCGAATTATTCGCTGACCGGCGACTGATCGCCATTGTGTTAGAAACGTTGGTGATTGCATTACTATCAGCGTTAATGGCCACCGCTATCGGGACACTGGGTGCGTTATGGATCCATCAAACGAGCCGGCCGGTATTTAAAAATACCTTGCTGTCCCTCAACAACATCCTGATCGTGTCACCAGACGTCATTATCGGGGCCAGCTTCCTGATTTTCTTCACCACGTTAAGTATTCCACTTGGCTTTACTTCCGTGCTACTCAGTCACATGGCCTTCTCGATTCCCATTGTGGTGCTGATGGTGTTGCCACGTTTAAAGGAACTGAACGGCAGTATGCTGGACGCGGCGGCTGACCTTGGCGCCAACCAAGCGCAGATTCTTCGCCACGTCATCGTGCCGTTCATCACCCCCGGCATCTTCTCCGGCTTCTTCATGGCCCTGACCTACTCGCTGGATGACTTTGCGGTGACCTTCTTCGTGACGGGGAACGGATTCTCAACGCTCTCCGTTGAAATCTACTCGCGAGCGCGTCAAGGGATTAGTCTGGAGATCAATGCGTTGTCCGGCCTACTCTTCATCCTGACCCTAGCGTTGATTGTGGGCTACTACTTCGTTCAGCAGTCCGCAACTAAGTCAAAACGACGGGAGGCGCGCTGATGAAACGATTAATGACCCTCGCCATTTTAATTCTAGCAACTTGTGGGCTTCTCGGCTTTTCAGCCAACCGACTCCTTGCCAGCGACAACACCGGTGGCGGTGACAACGTGTTAAACCTCTACAACTGGGGTGACTACATCGATCCTGCTTTGATCACTAAATTTCAGAAGCAAACCGGCATTCACGTTAACGTGGAAACCTTTGACAGCAACGAAGCCATGTTCACGAAGATCAAGCAAGGTGGTACCAGTTACGATCTGACTGTGCCCAGTGACTACATGATTGAAAAGCTCCGGGCAGCGCATTTGTTGAAACCGTTGGATAAATCCCGGTTAAAGGGCCTCAACAACTTTGATCCGCGGTTAATGAATCTGGATTTTGACCCCGACAACCGCTACTCAATTCCTTATTTCTGGGGAACGTTAGGCATCGTTTATAACGATAAAATGGTCAAACCAGGCAGTTTGCAACATTGGAACCAGCTCTGGTCACCCAAGTACCGTAACCAGATCATGTTGGTGGATTCGGCGCGCGACATCATGGGCTTTGCGTTAGCTTCCAACGGTGATTCAATGAATACGACCAGCTCGGCACAATTGCTGGCTGCTAAGAATAAGTTGAATCGGTTGAGTCCTAATGTTAAGGCCGTTGTTGCCGATGAAATCAAGATGTACATGGCCGAAAATGAAGCCGCTATCGCGGTGGACTGGTCGGGTGAAGCGGCCGAAATGATGGCCAACAATTCGCATTTGCACTACGTGGTACCAACGGAAGGCAGCAACCTCTGGTTCGACAACCTAGTGATTCCCAAAACGGCCAAGCACTATAAGGCCATTTACGCCTTTCTCAACTTCATGATGCAACCAAAAAACGCAGCCCAAAACGCAACCTACGTGGGCTACGCCACCCCAAATAAGCGCGCCCAGGACCTACTACCAAAATCAGTCCGAAGCGACCCACAATTCTATCCAAACGACCAAACCATGGCGCATCTGCAGATCTATAAGAACCTGTCGCCGGTGATGGTTGGGAAGTATAATGATTTGTATTTGGAGTTTAAGATGCATCATTAGAGAGCGGAGCAAAACGCTTTGAGACTGGAGTATAAGGGCGTCCAAGTAATACTGGCTGGGTTTTAGTCAGTATTACTTGGACGCCCTTATATGCAAGTCTCAGTTTTGCGCAGCTCGTTTCGGCGCAGGCTAATCAAGGCGGTAATCTAAGTCAGCTTCACGATGGTGACGATTATTGCTAACTAGAGTTTCAGTGGCGTCGAAAACTATGTAGTAGCAATGCACGTCACTAGAGAGCGGAGCAAAACGTTTTGAGACTGGAGTATAAGGGCGTCTAAGTAATACTGGCTGGGTTTTAGTCAGTATTACTTGGACGCCCTTATATGCAAGTCTCAGTTTGGCGCAACTCGTTTCGGCGCAGGCTAATCAAGGCGGTAATCTAAGTCAGCTTCACGATGGTAACGATTATTGCTAACTACAGCCTAAGTAGCGCCGAAAATGTGTAATAGTAATGTGCGTCGCCAATAATACTCAGTAAATTTAAAGTGCTAAGTCAAGACACTGCTCCGGGCAACTGGTTTTCGGCTTGGGTGAGACTGATATTTCTTGGGGTTCCATTTACATTCAAAAACCGCCAACTTTCCCGCCTTCTGGCCACCACGCCGAAACGCTTAAAATAAAACAGAGACTTGCACATAAGCCCCGCTCACCACAAGTCCCAAAGTCTCTAGGGCTCCACCAAAACGGTGCTCCTGGCAACTGGTTTTCGGCTTGATTTAACCTGATATTTCTTGGGGTTCCATTTACCTTTAGAAATCGCCAACTTTCCCGCCTTCTGGCCACCACGCCGAAACGCGTGAACCGAGACAGAAGGTTATGTATAAGGGCCAGTACGTAAAACTCCCCAAAGCCCGGGGAGTTTTACGTACTGGCCCTTATACGCCACCTTCTAAGCGTCTCGTTTCACGCTCTAATTATTCTCCCAATCATCAAAATCCCTCAAATGCGCCCCAAGATACGAAATCGCCTCTTGCGTCAACTCATCCGCGCGCTTTTGACGTTGATCTGGGTCATCGTCACCAAAGTAGTCGGCAATAAAGCCTTCACCAACCGCTTCAAAGACTTGCTGGCGCGCATTACCGTTATCTTTGAACAGGTCATCTAACCCCTTCAAATCTTGCTTAGCTGCGTTGTAAATCACCTCAGCTAAATCCGCTCGCTTACCTAGCTTTTGTGCGCCATAAGCAATCAGAAAATCATTCATATCAATAATGACACCTTGTTTTACGTTTCGTTCAGACCGTTTCAATCCAATCACCTCTCCAGTCTATTTTAGGCTTGGAAGGTGATTTTGTTTAGTATTTTGATTATTTAAATTTAACCCCACCACAAATGCAAATAGTCCCGCAACTTCCAGTCAGAGAAGTTCCGGGACTATTTAATCATTAATCAATTATTTTAAACGGTTTATTCTTCGCCCCACACACTGTTGGCGATCTTACGAACCAGCGCGATTTTTTCCCATTGTTGAGCTTCCGTCAAAATGTTACCTTCTTCAGTTGACGCAAAGCCACATTGGGTGCTCAAGCAGAGGCGATCCAATGGCACGTATTTACCAGCTTCGTGAATCCGGTCGATGATGGCTTGTGGATCTTCCAACTTGCCATCCTTTGACGTAATCAACCCTAAAACAACTAATTTGTCAGTCGCAACCTTCTTCAATGGTTCAAAACCACCGGCACGTTCGCTGTCATATTCCAAGAAGTAAGCCGAGACATTTTCCTTGGTGAATAGTGGTTCAGCAACTGATTCGTAACCACCGGCAGAAGCCCAAGTTGAGTGATAGTTACCACGGCAAATGTGGGTGTTAACCGTCAGATCAGCTGGTAAATCAGCGATAGCCTTGTTGTTGACCGTCACATATTGTAACTTCAAAATGTCTAACTGTTCTTCTTCAGGGGTTGGATCGCCAGGGCGAGCGCCATCATGGCGACTCACTAACATGCCCCACGTACAGTCATCCAATTGCACATTGCGACAACCAGCAGCGTACAAATCTAAAATCACTTTGTGGTAGGCCTTAGCGATGCCTTCAATCAATTCGTCATCAGTTGCGTAGACGGCTTGGGTAGCCTTCAAGTTTTCAGGACGCTGCAGTTCTGCCAAAAATTGAGCAGGCGCTGGAATCGTCTGTTTAACTAACACGTTATCGCTGGCATGCTTTTGAGTGAATTTGAAATGCTCAACGAATGGATGGTTTTCGCCACTCAGTTCACCAGTTAAGCGCGCACTTTCAGCCCGCGTTTCTTCAGCATGGAAGGCGTACCCACTATCAAGATCAACCTTTTCAACCCCTTGTAAGCCCCAAAAAAAGTCTAAATGCCACCAGCTCCGGCGAAATTCGCCATCGGTAACGGCCTTCAAGCCGGCCTTTTCTTCTTGGTGTAATAGTTCAATAATGGATTGATCTTCAACCAACTTTAATTCAGCGGCGTTGATCTCGTTGTTGGCAAATTGTTGCCGGGCATGCTTCAATGATTCAGGCCGTAAGAAACTGCCGACCACGTCGTACCGGAATGGTGATGTTGTTCGTTTCGTGTATTCAACTGCTGTTTGTTCGCTCATAATGTGTAATCCCCTTTAATTAGAAATCTATCCGTTAGTTTTAATTTTTTAATGAACGTTCATTTGCTGGCACTTGTTGACGAAAAAAAAGCTTTCGCCCCTACACCGACTGACTCGGTTATAGGGGCGAAAGCTCGCGTTACCACCCTAGTTCGTACTGGCTTCACAGCCAACACCTCGAGGTACCTGTTGATACCCGGCCAGTTATCGGTGGCTACCGGAAATTAAGCGTGAACCTAACTTCTGCTCTGAGCTCATCTTCGTAATGGTTGCGGCTATCGTGTTCCACTATCACGACTCCCTTGTGAACCGCTCGCACTACTACTCTTCTCATCAACGCAATTAAAAACGTTCATTAAATTTAAGTTAGATTATAGTTGAGGTTTCTCATACTGTCAAGGGGCATTCAATTTTTACTTACGTTTGTGTCCAGCGTAAACATTCTTCTGTTTAGTTTGTGACGTGCAGTGATTTGCGTAAACTGTCGATTCCGGTAGCCGGCCAGGTTCCTGCTATGGGGCCGGCCTGAGCCGAAGGGCGGTCTCAGGCCTCGAATTTCAGCCTCGCCAAAACCCATGCGAGTCTGAAATTCGTCCCCGATAATTGGCGGTTGTTGGAAAATCACCAACAACCACCAATTATCGCGACACAGCATCCACCTGGCCAGCTACCTCCATCTCACATTGCACAATTTAGCACTATTGTAGATCATCTCAAGCGCTTAACTGAACGGATTACGGCAGTATTGCAACGACTGACGTTGATTCGACAAACGACAGAATTAATCATCAGTCAACGCTTCAGAATCGCAACGGACGTATGGATGTCAACGTAATAGATTCGCACAATCGTGATGCACGACTGGTAGATTTAGTATCACGCAATCGTTGATTCCTTGCGGTTACTGAACATTGACCACAATCGTTTCTCGCAGTTGTGGAGTTATCATCAAGCGTTGCCATCGCGCGGTTTCGTCAACTTCAGAATGTAATAGTCAGCTGTTGTTGTCAATGACGCACCATGTAGCGGGAGGCGGAGGCGCGCGGAGCTCAGCAGTGTCGGTATGACTTAAGCAGTCGTAGTCCGTGGGGTTCGGGCTGCGAGTGCTTTAGTCATACGCGGGTCCGGAGAGATCCGGCACGGAAGTGGTCTTCTTCCGTTCCTAGCTCGTAGGCCCGCCACTGCGTTCCAGCTCCGCATAGCGCCGGAGCCTCCCGCGGCATCTTCCCACTATAGAAGACCAGAATCATTTCACAAACTATACATGCTTACGCTGGACACAAGCGTCAACAAAAAAGCCGCCAAACCGAAAAACAGCTCAACGACCTCAAACACGCTATTTACTTAACAACAATATCATAATGCCCGCCATAAGTTCCACGGTCATGCACGACACCAATCCCAAGTGGGGTTTTGATCTTCGTACCGAACTTTTTGTTGTTCGCCAAGATCAAGTATCCCTGCTTGTCCCGACCGTTCAACGTATAAGTTCCATCTGACGTGTAAGCACCCATGCCGTAAAACCCACTACCGTTTGGTGAGTAGTATGTAAAGACCCGTTTGTGATAGTAAACGCGACCCATCCGCTTGAACACGGATGCGCTCATGATCGCGTCATCAGCCGGGTTATATTTTTTGGCACTGGCACTTTGAGTGGCTGGCATTGCGAGGCCGGCAATCATGGCCATAACAACTGCAACCCAAGTTAATACTCGTTTCATCCGCACCGTCAATCTCCTTAAAACTTGCTCATCTTTTATCCAACTATTAGTTAGTATAAGCAATCAACGTAACGATGCGGTCACATTTAAGTTAACAAATCTTCAGTTTTTGTCATACTTGTTACACAATTGTCATCTTAGCCGTGAAGTTTCTGAAATAATGCGGCGCGTAAATCAGTCCCGATGATTTCCAAAACCACTTTAATCAGCTGATCTGACATGTAACCAGTTGCATCGAGTTGCGCTTCATGGCCGTTAACGTGGGTGATCATCGTCCCCTGTGTTTTCAACTCGATATTGTACGCCTGCAATAGTTCCGCCAAAGCCTTCAGTTCCGTTTCTGTCATTCGTCTTTGCCTCCTGATGATGGTATCCGTTCCAATCATACCACGAGTTTTAACTGCATCGCACCTCACACAACTATCGGCATCAAAAAAACAGCAGTGCTCAGAATCATCACTGCTGTTACAACTTACGATTTAATTTGAACTAACTTTATTTAGCCCGATAAGCAACTTCACCATCAACCAAAGTCAACTTCGTCCCGCCATAAACAGTTTCACCAACGAATGGTGAATTATGCCCCTTGGACAAGAAGTCTTCTCGTTTAATTTCACTAGCAGTCGTTAGATCAAAGATGGCTAAGTCAGCCGGTGCCCCAACTGCCAAATGCCCAGCAGTTTGAATGCCAAATACTTCAGCCGGTGCAACCGCCATCCAGTTGATCAACTGCGCTAAACTAAACTGCCCAGTCTTCACGAACTTGGTGTACAGCATCGCAAAGGCCGTTTCACTACCGGTAATCCCAAATGGTGCTTTTAACATTGATTGCGCCTTTTCAGCATCCGTATGTGGTGCGTGATCGGTGGCAATCATATCAATCGTGCCATCCAACAAGCCTTGGATCAACGCTTGTCGGTCAGTTTCACTCCGCAATGGCGGGTTCATCTTCAACATGGCGTTGTCACTCGTGATATCGGCATCACTCAGCAACAAGTGGTGTGGTGAAACTTCAGCAGTCACGTGAACCCCCGCCTGCTTAGCTGCCCGAATGACTTGAACGGTTTCCTTCGCTGACACGTGGCAAACGTGGTAGTGAGCACCAGTCGCGCCGGCTAACACAACGTCCCGAGCAACTTGCGCGGTTTCGCTCACACTTGGAATGCCAGGCAAGCCTAATCGTTTAGAAGAATCGCCTTCGTGCATCACGCCGCCGTAAGTTAAACTATCATCTTCAGCGTGTGCCACTACGGCCATGTTCAGTTCAGCCGCCGCCTGCATCGCTTTATACATCGTGCCACTGGTTTGAACCCCGTTACCGTCGTTACTAAAGGCAAATGCCCCAGCCGCTTTCAAAGCTTCAAAGTCCACCAACTCGTCGCCACCACGATCAGTCGTGATCGTTGCGTACTGTAACACGTGAACGGCAGCATCTTGTTCGTTCTTCGCAATCAACGCTTTGATCCGTTCTGGCGTATCTGGTGTTGGAATCACGTTCGGCATTGCTGCCACCGTGGTATAACCACCCCGAGCAGCCGCTAAGCTCCCGGTTTTAATGGTTTCCTTTGCCGTTTGGCCGGGTTCTCTAAAGTGCACGTGCACATCGACCAACCCTTGGCTCACAAACAACCCTTGGGCATCAATGATTTCACTGGCCGCCGGTTGGGGGTTCCTTAACTGGCCAATCGCTGTGATCACCCCGTCTTCAATCAAAATATTCTGAACTTCTAGGTGGCCGTTTACCAAACACTGGCCGTTCTTAATCAATCGTTTTGTCATCGTCAGTTTAATCCTCTTCAACTAATCCTTTGTACCGTAACAGACTTGCCATTACAGCCATTCGTACAAAAACGCCATTTTGCATTTGGGTGAAGATCCGGGAACGGTCGCATTCAACCAGTTCATCCGCAATTTCAACGCCGCGGTTAACGGGCGCTGGGTGCATGATGATAGCGTGTTCTTGCATGCGAGCTTCGCGTTCAGGCGTCAACCCGTATTCGGCGTTGTAGCCGGCAGCGGTAAAGTTGGCATTTTCCTTGCTATCAAGGCGTTCGTGTTGAACCCGCAGGAACATCATGACGTCCATTTCGTCAACTAAATCGTCAACAGGCATCCAAGTGCCAAATGCTTGGAAGCGGTCGTCAAACCACTTCTTAGGACCGCCAAAGTAAACCCGGGCGCCTAACTTGTTTAAGACTTCCATGTTTGAACGGGCGACCCGTGAGTGAGCCAAGTCGCCAACAATGGCCACCTTCAAGCCTTCAAAGAAGCCAAATTCTTCGTAGATCGTCATCATATCGAGTAATGATTGCGATGGGTGTTCACCAGAACCGTCACCACCGTTGGCGATTCCAACGTGGATGTTACGGTCGTCAACTAATTCTTGGTAGTATTCGTTGTGCTTATCTCGCATGGCAACAACGTCAACGCCGATGGCTTGTAAGGTCTTCAGCGTATCAGCCATGGTTTCACCTTTGTTCACGGAACTGTGAGCGGGGTCAAAGTTAACCACGTTCAGACCTAATTTACGTTCTGCCATTTCGAAACTGGTGTGGGTCCGGGTGCTGTTTTCAAAGAATAAGTTGGCCGCGTATACCGGGCGAGTCAGTTCAATTTGCTTACCTGCTTTAAATTGTTGGGCTTCACGGATAAAGTTCATCACTTCTCCAGAACTTAAATCCTTCATGCTCAGTACGTTTGCGTAGCTCAACGGCTTGGTCGTTTCCATCATAGTCAGTCATCCTCCTAATAATAAACGCGCCTTGCCGTGTTCGCAAAGCGCGCCTCTTAGGTGGTGTACCCTTGGACGTTTTGCTCTCACGGGAGACAATTAAATCGTCAGTGTCAATCTCATATCATGTGCTCATTAGTCCGCGGTATTAAGAGTAACAAAAAAAGGCTCTCTACCGCCTGTGGGTAAAGAGTTCACTGCTGTCTAGACTTCTGGCCTAGAACTTATTGCCGATCCTTCTTAGTCTCACAGGACTAATTGTTAAAGGTTTGATTGGTTAAATCATAACCGCCTACCGCATAAAATACAAGCTTTTTTTACAAATTCCTTCAAAACATTCGGATTTAATATTGTTCACGTTATATCCATCCGATTTAATTGCCAATCCAAGGATAAACTCGAACATTATCAGCCGTCAGTCTGCCAGTTATTCACCATCTTCGTCCGCTATCACCAAAGCAACTCGACTGTTATAATAGATTTATTCTGAGATTGGCCATCAGCCAACCTCGCGGCATAAGGAGCACCCGAATCATGGCAATCAGTAAAATCGGCATCCGCGAACTTGTGGAGTTCACCTTGAGATCAGGTAACCTTGGCGGCGGTCTTAATAGTTTAAACACCGCCCAAGAAGGTGCCAGGATCCACCGTCAACTCCAAAAGCAACGGGGCGATAACTACCAAAAAGAATACGCCCTCGACCGCAAAGTGACGCTTGCCGACCGACCATTCCTCATTCATGGTCGCGCTGACGGCGTGATTTTGGCGGGCAATGACACCCTCATTGAAGAAATCAAAACGTCCGATCTGGCCTTCGAAGATCTACCCGAAAATACCTTGACCCTCTACTGGGGTCAGGCCAAGATGTACGCCTACATTTTGATGACCGATGAGGACCTAGACCAATTAACGCTTCAACTGACCTATTACCGGCGAACAACTGACGAGGTCACCAAAAAACAACTGACTTACACGCTGACTGAAGCGACTGAGTTTTTCAACCAAGTGGTCAGTGAATACGAAACTTGGATTCAACTCGAAACCGACTTACGACAGGAACGCAACACGTCGATTGCAACCCTCCCATTTCCCTTTGACCAGTACCGAACCGGCCAACGGGAACTGGCGGTAGCCGTCTACAAGGCTCTGCGTCTCAAGAAACAACTCTTTATCGAAGCCCCCACTGGAACTGGTAAAACCATTTCCACGGTCTTCCCCGCCATCAAAGCCATGGGGGAAGATCAGATTCAGCGGCTGTTCTACCTCACGGCTAAGCAAAGTACCCGCCACGTGGCTGAGCAAGCGTTAGCGTTGCTTGCTGATAAGGGGCTTGTTTTACGCAGTGTCACCTTAACCGCTAAGGATACCATCACCTTCCCAGAAGAAGTTGATTTAGCGCCGGATGACAATCCCTATTTGGTCGGCTACTACGACCGCTTAAAACCGGCTTTGAAGGACATTCTCACTCACGAAATGGCAATCACCCGACCGGTTATTGAAACCTACGCGCGCAAACACACGCTGGACCCATTTGAATTTTCACTGGACGTTAGCCTGTTTTGCGACATGATCATTTGCGATTATAACTACCTGTTTGACCCGCAAGTTTACCTGCAACGGTTCTTCTCGGTCGACCACGATGACGATAACTTTTTCTTGGTCGATGAAGCCCACAACCTAGTGAGTCGCTCACGAGATATGTACTCGACTGAGCTGGCGTTAGCACCACTGACGGACCTGATTGCGCTCACGAAGGACCAAACGGACCCGTCGCACTTGTTGATCACAGCATTTCGAAAACTCCGTCGTGCCTTCTTTAAATTCGCGGGACCATTGCTGGAAAGCGGCAAGGACGAAAGCGTCTTTAACGAAGCGGCCGTTGGGTTTGATAAAGCGGTCAAACAGCTGACCGATTCCGTTGGCGATTGGCTTGGTCGTGAACAACCCCAAGACGACTATACCAAAGCTGTTTTGGACTACTATTTTAGCTGCATGAGTTACCTTAAAATCGCTGACTTTTATGATGATACTTACCGGACTAAAATTACGGTTGGTGACGATCAGGATCGCGACATTACGTTTAAACAACTGTGCCTGGATCCCAGTGCGTTTTTGGCCGAATCGCTTCAAAAAGGGCACGGCGCAGTCCTATTTTCAGCCACTTTTTCACCATTGGACTACTACCAACGGGTGCTCGGCGGTAGCGACGATAGTCTCTGTTATCAACTCCCCTCACCGTTTCCACCAAAACACCAGACGATTCTCATCACCAACTACATTGAAACGACTTATCGCAAACGGGACGATAATCTGGTTAAAATTATTACTAGTATTAAAACGCTGATCAGCGGGAAGACCGGCAACTATTTGATTTTTCTGCCGTCCTACTCCTTTATGAATACCGTCAGCGAGGCCTTTCAACTGGCTTACCCCGACGTTGAGACTAAGGTTCAGGCGACTAAAATGACTGAAAGTGAACGAACCGCCTTTCTGGACGCCTTCACTGCGGATGGGGACCAAACGTTGGTCGGGTTTGCAATCTTAGGTGGCCTGTTCTCTGAAGGTATCGACCTCGCTGCTGACCGACTGATCGGCGTGGGGATCGTCAGTGTTGGGCTGCCTGGTCTAAGCACCGAAAATGACCTACTCCGTGACTACTTTGACACCATGGACGAACCCGGCTTTGAGTACGCCTACCAGTTACCTGGCCTGAACCACGTTTTTCAGGCAGCTGGTCGGTTGATTCGAAGTGCGAAAGACGTGGGCGTGATTTTGCTAATGGATCGGCGGTTCGCGTCATCGCGTTACACCCGGTATTTTCCACCCCACTGGCAATACTATCGGACACTCTATCGAGAAAGCGACTTGGCGCCCACTATCGACCAATTTTGGCAGTGGACGGCTGAACAGTCTGATTAACTAGTTAACTAGTAACTAATCTAAACGAGGATTTAAAATGAAAACAAAACTCACACTTGAACTAGAAAAGACCGTTTACGAAACCTGCATTGAAGCCGGGGCAGTGGCCGTTGAAGAGGTCACGATGCCCGACGACCAAGGCATCGTTGATACCCTCAGTTATCAACGATTCGCGGACGGCACCATTGAATGGCGGTGCTACGAGCTCAAAGTCACTAAAAGTGATTTCCATTCAAAGGCGAAACTATCCTTTATCGGTAACTACAACTACTTCGTGTTACCATTAGCGCTTTATCAAGAAGTAAAGGACGAGATTCCGGCCGAAATTGGGGTTTTAAGTTATCAAGCCTACGACCCCGACCAGCTGGCGACGGCCACTGAGCCCGTGTTAGCACCCGGTTACCTGACCGTTGAGAAAAAGCCGCGCTATCAAGAAGTGACGTTAGACCCCGATGAGTTAATGAGTCACTTTCTCTACTCGTTAGCCCGAGAAGTTCGAAAAGCCAAACGCGTTGAAACGGGCATCAGCCAGTATCCAACTGAGCGACTGTACCGTGAATTGAAGAAGCGCCACCAGCACTACGATATTTACGATCCGGAAAATAACTTTTACGCGCGTTTCATTGATGAAACGCGGAGCAGTGCGGTAACGGCCCTCCAAGAAGAAGTCGATGCCCTAAACCTTGAAATTGCTAAACTGCAGCACCAACTACTATCAGGCGGTGATCACACATGATCTACTACCCCTATCTTCGTGGCCGTCAATTTGACTTAAAAGCACTCACCACTTTTGCGACCGAACCCCATCAAAACGTGGTGCCCGTTATCGAACCGGTTCGCGACATTGCAGCGTTACCAAAAACGTTACAGGCCTTTATCAACCACCAGCAACCCGTTGCGGTAATTCAAAATCCGCAAGTTGACCACTACAACTATCAGGCTGAGCAACGTTACCCCATTAACGCGCTGTTCGAAACCCCCTGGGTGCAACGCGCCGTCATCTTGACACCGCTACTACCGCCGGATCAACTTAACGATGCATTGGTCATCGTGCAACACTACGCCGATTTAAAACTCTTCATCGACCATGATTGGCTACCTGCTTCAGCAACGGTGCTGGCACCGCCGGAAGCTCGAATGCGACGATTACTAACAGCTAACCACCAAGTGTTCGGCCACCTCTTCGACCACAACGAAGTCCGTGACCACAGTGCCGACTTTGCGAAGATGCCTGACAGTTTCTTCACTGATGACCAAACGTTTGCGCGTCAATACCACGAAACCGGCTTTGGCGACTACCTCACTCAGGGAAAGCCCTACTTCGAGCACGGCCACCCTAGTCGAACGGTGACACTGCACCTGATTTATTTGCAAGACGGCATGGTTCGGATTCACCACTTTGTTTCTGATCAAAACGAAGACTTTAAGCACCAAAAGGAAAAATACTTTGAGGCGTTGGCCAAAACCATCGCGTGGTTTGACACGCAACCCGCAATTAACCAGACACCGGCGATCGACCAGTTACGGGAACTGGCTAAGGCGCACAAGTTTCCTGGAATGGGCATTTTGAAGCAATTGACGTTGGAACATCATTTTGTGATGATGGCACGGTATATGACGAATTAACTTTGAACGACTGCAATTTTGCGGTCGTTTTTTTGTGTCCAGCGTAAGCGTTGAGTGCATGGTGAGTGTCGGCTGTTTGTCGTCGCTTCGCTCGCCAAAGCCGCGTTGAAAAGCGTTCGTTCAGGCTACAAAATTCGGCGCCACTTGGGCTTTTGTTTCCAGGGTTTCTGAAGTTACAGGAACTTGTCAACCACGCGCTTTCTGGCCACCACGCCGAATGGTGCTGCGCGAGACAGAGAGCTGCATGTAAGGCGAGTCCGGTAAAACCGCCAGGCCCGGGCGCTTTCACCGGACTCGCCTTACACACTGCTCTCACCCCGTCTCGCTCCGCACACTTACGCTGGACACAAACGACACCAACAAGTCAAATTATGACCAAACTATGAACAAACACCGAACAATGTATGAAATTAGCACAATAAGGTTGATTTGTTTCCTATTTAACCGTTACACTAGTAATAGTAAGAATAACATTAGAGTTATAAGCAATCTATTAGTTAGCCGCTCCCGCCAAAAAAGGAGGTTTCACCATGAAAACGACAACGCTCTTGCGGACCCTGATGATCAGCACCTTAATCTTAGGCCTGACACCGACCGCCCTCATCCCCGCTGCCGCTGCTGAAACAACGTCTACAGAAACGGTCACGCAACCCGTCACCGCAACGAGCGTGACGTTGACCAGTGAAAACGCCAATATTAAAAGTGGCAAAGTACTTGGCTTTAAAGCTGACTGGCTTGCTGCCAACACTGACGCTGCCCTTGGTCTCATCAATGGTGGGACGTTGATCTTTGATTCATCGTTAGGTGACAGTCTTAGCGTCGACACGAAGGCATTTTCATTAGAGCATCTCCGAAGTCTCTTGCCTAAAACCGCTAATGCGACTGGTATCAGCAAGGTCACCTTCCCGACAACTGCGAAATCGTTGACTGTAGGTTACCAGGCATTTGCTAATAATCAGTTAACGACCGTTGAACTGCCAAAAAGTCTTTCTGGACGCCTAGTGATCGGCGATGGCGCCTTTATGAACAATCAGATTGAAACGCTGGAAGTGCCGAAAAACGTGAAGACCAGCCTAACGATTGGTAACAAGGCCTTCATGAACAACCGCCTTGAAACTCTAGAATTTCCGAAAACGACTTATTCTTCGGTCATCATTGGCGATCAAGCCTTTGCGAATAATCGCATCGATAAAGTAGAATTTGCCAAATTCGTCCATGCTGATCAAAGCTATCTGCGGGTTGCCAACCAAATTTCCGTGGGTGCGGCGGCATTTGCCAATAACGCGATCGATAAACTTGAGATTCCAGTTGGCACCAAAATGGCGTCAACTGCCTTCAGTAACCAAATCGTGACGATGGACGTGACAACCGATGATGATGGCAACATTGCGTTTGGTGAGCTGTTGCCTAACTTGGTTGCCGTCACGAACAACGATGGCAGTCGCCCATTAACGGCCGAAGAAGACCTTCAAGTGACAGTGGTGAATGGTGGTCTCACCGCTGAAAATAATCAATTGACCGGCCTAAGTTCCAGCGTTGAATTTGCGACAGCAACCGTTAATATTGTCCTGAAGAACGCTGCTGAAATTGGCGGCTACAGTATTCGTCCGCTGACGTTAAACATTGAAAACGATGCCTACACTGGTTCGAATACGGGCGGCAACACCGATAACGGTGGCGGTAGTACTGGCGGTGGTAGCACAACTAACCCAGAGCCAGCCCCAACACCGGAAACCACACCAGACGTAACCCCAATCGTCCCAATTTCAAGTGACCCAGTCATCAAAAAAGTGAAACATCCGTACAAGATTTATGCGAAACGCGCGATGCGCCTTCACAAAACCGTTGAACTCAATCAACCACTTCAAAGTTTTAAGAAACAAGCTCGGACAAAGGCGAAAACCTTCACCGTTCTGGGTGTCAGTTACTCTAAGGGTGGTGCCAAACGTTACCGGGTTGCTGGTGGTTACGTAACAGCCAACTCAAGCTATGTCGCTAACCTGTACTACCAAAGCAACACTAAGCGCATTCGCGTCATCAGCACCAAGGGAATCAACCAGTACAAAACTGCTAAGTTGACCGGCAAAGTGCGCACGACTAAACGTAATCAAGTGCTCAAGGTGAAACGCCTAATCAAGACCGGCAAGGCAACGCGTTACCAACTGACGAATGGCAACTATGTATCAGCTAATAAACAATTGGTGATTTGGAAATAGCGAACAAGCACCAACAAAAAATACGGCAACTACCCGATTAAGGTAGCTACCGTATTTTTATTTGGACTGAGATTCAAGCTGTAATGCAATGACCCGTTAGTGAAGTCACCTAAATCATAAACATTAACTTAAAGTACCCGGCCACTAGCGTTAAGCCGATCAGCCACAGATCGAGTTGTTGTAACCGGCTCGCCTGCTGCGTCGAGCTGAACACCAAGAAGTGACCCGTGAATAAGAGCAAACTCGTAAAGACTAGCGCTGCAAACAACATGGCCGATGAGCCGAATATCAACGTCGCAAAGGTCAGCAGATTCAAGAGTAAGATCAACCCTCGTCCTAACGTCATTTGACGTCCCATAGCAACTAGCTGCAAATTAAACCGATTCATCATATTGTTCACGCTCCTTAACGTGTTATTCTTTCAACCACGGTCATGATAACATCTTTCCTCAAAAAAATACGGGATTCTGCATAGAGTTTAGTGACTTCTAATCTTACCAAAAGTGAATGCTCATCAACCTTATCAGACCGGGATTGGTTAAATGAGACTGCTTAGCTAATTCTTAACAACCACCGGGTGATTTTGAGGATTGTTTTGTCGCTCACAATGACACGTCAATTTTTCTCAACCGATTCCAATTATTCCCGGTCACAAATAAAAAAATGCAATTTTTTAGCCAAAATTCAAAACACTGCCGTTACATACAGCCCCAGTGTGTTACGGCACTTAAACCGTTTAACTTACAGTCGATTATGTGAAGTTATTGCCAAAGAAACAGTTGCAATCGTTTTCACCATATGCTAAAGTATCATTCGTTAGTCAGTAACAAGAACTGGGTAGCATTATTAAAACGGTTTATCTAATTTTGGCCGGTCTTTCACTTAGTGTTTCCCGCTAATCAATTTGATTTTAGTCACACTGAAAGGATGTTACAACATTGAAGAAAACGACTGTTATCAACTCAGAACTCTCAACGGTGATTGCCGGAATGGGTCACATGGATTGGTTGAGTATCGGCGATGCCGGCATGCCAGTTCCAATGGGCACCAAGAAAATTGACTTGGCTTTAACCAAGAATCTCCCAAGCTTCATTGACGTGTTATCAAACATTTTAAGCGAGCTTGAAGTTCAAAAGATCTACCTTGCGGATGAGATCAAAACGCAAAACCCTAAGCAATTGACGGCCATCAAAGACCTGTTACCCGATGTTGAAATTGCCTTCATGCCTCACAGCGAATTGAAGCAAGACCTTGCCAAGACCCACGCCTTCGTGCGGACTGGTGAAATGACGCCATTCTCAAACATTATCTTGGAATCTGGTGTTACTTTTTAATTTTTGTATTTCGTAAAATGTTTTAACTGCCATTATTTTAACTAATCGGTGGTCGGTCCTCTCTCACCGCCACCAGCCAAAGGAGCGTCTAACAACATGGAACAAACTGCTACAAAGGCTAAGCATCACGGTTGGACTCAACTGTCTGATGGGTACCTTAGCAAAACCCCCGTTTTCCAATTCTTACTGGTTTCTCTGATTTTCCCACTTTGGGGCGCCGCAGCCAGCCTGAACGACATCTTGATCACTCAGTTCAAGACGGTCTTTCAATTAAACGATGCCGCAACGGCCTTCGTTCAATCCGCTTTCTACGGTGGTTACTTCCTGATTGCAATCCCCGCATCGCTGATTATCAAGAAAGCCAGTTATAAATTTGCCATTATGACCGGGTTAATCTTCTACATCCTCGGTTGTGCGATGTTCTTCCCAGCTTCACGGGTTGCAACTTACAGCATGTTCCTGGTTGCCATTTTCGCCATTGCAATTGGCTTGAGTTTCTTGGAAACCTCTTGTGATACGTATAGTTCAATGTTAGGACCGAAGCAATTTGCTACGATTCGCTTGAACTTCTCACAAACGTTAGTGCCACTTGGTGACATCACTGGGATTTTACTTGGTAAATACCTGATTTTCGGTTCCGTTGGTAACTTAGCTGATAAGATGGCTAACATGCACGGTGCTGAACGTATCGCTTACGGTGAAAAGATGCTGCAATTAACGTTGCGGCCATACAAGTACATCTTGATCGTTTTGATCGTGATGTTGATCATCTTCGCTCTCGTCCCAATGCCACGGGCCAAAGCCGTTGCTGAATCAGCAGCTGGTGAAGAAGCCCAAGAAGAACGTCCTAGCTTAGGCGAAACGATCAAGTACCTTTGGCACAACACCGGCTTTAAGAAAGGGGTCTTCACCCACTTCGTTTACGCCGGTCTGCAAACCACGGTTTGGTCATTTACGATTCGTTTGGCCTTGAACTTGAACCACAGCATCACTGATGCCGCTGCTTCAACTTTCATGATCTACAGCTACATCGCTTGGTTCGTTGGTAAGTTGATTGCCAACTACTTCATGAGCAAGTTCTCCATCACTGGTACGTTTACGGTGCCAAACATGACTGCCGTTTACTCAGCCATCATGACCAGCTTCTTCTTCGGTCCTGAATGGCCAACAATCTACACCCACACCTTGGATCAAGTTCACGAAAAGAAATACACTGAAACTGCTGGTGCAATCATCGTAATGGCCCTCATTGGTGGTGCCATCTTCCCAGCTATTCAAGGTTTGGTTTCTGATTTAACTGGCTCAATGCAATTATCATTCGTTGTCCCAGCCCTTTGCTTCCTTTACATCACGGGTTACTTCTTTATGGAATACCGTTATGAAAAGAAGCATCCGGAAGAAATGCAGGAACACTAAAAATAGAATGTGTGAAAACGTCCTGGAGGATACTTCAGGGCGTTTTTACTGTCGCTTATGTCCAGCGTAAGCATGTTTAGTTTGTGAAGTTCAGTGATTCTGGTTTTCTATAGTGAGAGGATGCCGCGGGAGGCTCCGGCGCTATGCGAGGCTGGAACGCAGTGGCGGGCCTACGAGCTAGGAATGGGCAAGAAACGCCCATGCCGGATCTCTCCGGACCCGCGTATGACTAGGGCACTCGCACCTCGAACCCCACGAGGCACGACTGCCCAAGTCATACCGACACTGCTGAGCCTCGCGCGCCTCCGCCTCCCGCTACATAGTGCGTTGTCGACAACCACAACAGCTAACTGTCACATGCTGAAGTTGACGAAACTGCATAATCGCAACGTTCGATGATAACTCAACAACCGTAAGAAACGATAGTAGTCAATGTTCAGTAACCGCAACAAATCAACGATTGCGCAATGCTAAATCTGCCAGTCGTGCATCACGTTTGCGTGGCCTTAACGCAGTTGCGTTGCCATTCAGAAGTAGCCATCGCGATTATGGAACGACGGCTGCTGATTCATTTAGACGTTTGTTGAATCAGCGTTAGTGTTATTATGATATCGCCGCAAGTTGTCCAGTTAAACACTTGAGATGGTCTACAATAGTGCCTTGCACATTGTGAGATGCAGGTCAGCGGCTAGGTGGAGGCTGTGTCGCGATGATTGGTGGTTGTTGGTGTTTTTCCGACAACCGCCAATCATCGGGGACGAAGTTAAGACTCGCATGGGTTTTGGCGAGGCTTAACTTCGAGGTTTGAGACCGCCCTTTGGCTCAGACCGGCCCCACAACAGGAACCTAGCCGCTGACCGGAATCGACAGTTTAAGCAAATCACCGCACTTCACAATCTGAACATAAGAATGCTTACGCCAAACACAAGCGGCAGCAATATCTAGGCAATCATTCACCTTAATCTAATAAATCGCAAAAAAGTAGCATCGACCCAATCCCACCAGATTGCCGTCAACGCTACTTTTTTAATATGCCTACAAATACTTACCAGCCTCCCGAGTAGCCAACGCCGACAACTCATGCGTCGCCAAAAACTGACGCACCCAATCGGGCGCAAACTTCCCGTAACTGCGCAACGCCCAACCAATCGCCTTTTGGATAAAGAACTCATCCGTTGTCTGATCAGCCTCAATTGCGCGGGTCAGCAATTCAGTATCCAGCGTCTCCTTCTCCAACAACTGCAACGTAATGCCAATCCGCCGTTGCCAGAAGTCCGGGTGACCATAAAACCACTCAAACACGGTGACTTTATCTTCCGGATGGGCTCTCAGATAAACGTCAAACACCTTCCGCCAAGCGTCCACGGAGTCCCACCAGGACTTCTGTGACACATACGGCGTCAACGACTTCAATTCCTGCAACGATAACCGTTTCGCCACGTGAACCGCTAAATCGATGGCGAGGTACTGATACTCTCGCTCGCGTCGCCCGTAGAATTCGGCGACCCATTCCAGTACTAATTGCGTTGGTTGATGCGTACTCTGTTTTAGCAATGGCCGTGATTGCAATTTCCGGTCCGGCGACTTGACCCCCAGAAACGGAAACTGGTTGCGCATATACGCCGTCATCGGTTCGATGTTTGCTGAATTGTCCTGAAATTGAAACTGGCTCATGTGATAACCACCTTTTCACGTCCGACTCGACTACTTCGTTAGCCGAGCGGTTAATCTCGTTAATGCTGAATGTAACATACCCGGGTGGTTGCGCGCAAATCGAGTGAACATTCGATCCGTTAACGCAAAGTAGTAACGCCGTTTCGGTTTACGATCAGTTGCGGCTCGGTAGAAGACCTTTGCCAAATCCTCAGAGGTGGCTGATGAATTTGTCAGCATTTTACCCATCATCTTTTGTGTGCCTTCAACTAGTTTCGTGTACGGTGAATCAGGCTTGAGGTTCTTTAAGGCATTGGCCATCGCAATTTCACTCCACGATGACTGAGTGCCGCCCGGTTCAATGATAACTGAACGCAGCCCAAATTCCCGAATCTCAGTATCTAACACGTCCGACCAGACGTTAAGTGCATGCTTCGTAACGTAGTACCAACCACCGAGGTGCGAGTACATATCGCCACCAATCGATGAAACATTGATAATTCGGCCGTGGTGTTGGTACCGCATCCGTGGCAACACCAACTTAGTCAGCTCGGACGCACCAACTAAATTCGTGTCTAATTGTTTTTGAACGTTTTCAACACTAACCTCTTCAATCGGCCCAAATTCCCCGTACCCCGCATTATTCAATAACACATCAATTTGGGATTGTTCAGTTAAAGCTATTTCAACAAATGCTGCTCGATTCTCGGCATCCGTCACGTCTAACTTAATTGGATGAATTCGGGAACCCGTTGGAATCTTCGCCACCCGCCGTGCGCCAGCATATACTTCCCAACCGCGATCCGCAAATAGCTTAGTCGCCTCATAGCCCATACCACTTGAAGCACCCGTAATCAAAATCACTCGTTTTGTCATTTTATAATCTCCTCTATTAAGAATGAACGTTCATTCTTTTTCTTGTAAAAATCAAAGCGCTCCGTTATCACTAAGCGCTTAAAGCATCCAATATCATCTGAACTAAGAAATCCAGTTCCTTATCCGTAAACTGTTGGTCTCGTTGATACGCCAATTGCTGAACTGGTGTCATCGAAAACGCCACAATTTGGTCAAAGGTTAACTTCTTAAAGTCCGGTGAATCAATGATCTGTTGACCTAACTCAAACAACGGTGCGCCCATCTCTTGAATAAAGCGCTTCGTTGCCTCGTCTAAAACTTCCATGTTGCTATTGACCGCCATCATGTAGGTGTACTCGTCCTTGAACGTGAAGGCACTCTTGGCAAACAAGGTTGCCGTTGCCCGAATCTTTCCCTGAATCGTGTCTTCTTGTGCCAAAATTGCCGTTAAGTTGCCGTCGATTTTCAACTTTGCCTCTCGGTAAATACTACTGAGCAGATCAGTTTTATTCTCGTAATAAACATAGATGTTGGACGGTACCACGCCAGCCTGCTTGGCAATCTTAGACATCGAGATGCCAAGCAAGCCTTCTTTGGCCACTAACTGATAAACTGCTTGTTTGATTTTTGCTTTTTTATCTTCTTTCATGTTGCCCATTATGAATGAACGTTCTTTCTTTGTCAACTAATATCAATAAAAAACGCCACGAACCTCGACTGAAGTCCGTGACGCTTCCTCATTTAATTCGTTATTATGCGCGTGGTGCCACACAAACGCCTTCTGGAACGGTGAAATCTTTTTGAACCATCGTCAACTTACCAGTTGCTGCGTCACGCGTGTACAGCGTGGCATTGTTGGTATTTTGGTTAACCACGATCACAAATGATTCATCCGCGTTAAAGTTGAAGTCCCGTGGGAAGTCGCCTTCAACGGACGTTTGGTCGATCAACGTTAATTGGCCGTTAGCTTCGACTTTAAAGGTTGCTAAAGTGTTGAAGCCCCGGTTCGACACGTAAACGAACTGGTTATCGCTAGACAAGCGAATTGCGGCTGCCCCGTTGTGCGCCGTCCAGTCAGCTGGAATCGTCTTCAACGTTTGTTGTAACGTGAAACTGCCAGCGGCTTCATCGTAAGCCAAAACGGAAACGTTGCTGGACAATTCACCGACTAAGTAGGCCACGTTTTTAGCGGTGTTAAAGACAATGTGACGGGGACCGAAACCGGCTTCGCAGGTGAACTTAGATTGTTCGCTCAACTTGCCATCGTCTGATAAGTTGTAAACCGTAACCGTATCGTTACCTAAGTCACAGACGACTAACCGGTTATCCGGCGTCAAGTCAGCGTAGTGTGGGTGGGCGCCATCCTGTTGTTCTGGACGAGGACCGTTACCGGTGTGGGTAACCGTGTCAGCAACCGTCAACGTTCCATCAGTAGCAATCTTGTAGACGGTGACAACGCCGGTGTGGTAGTTTGCCGTGAAGACAAATTGGTGGGCTTCATCAACGGAAACGTAAGCTGGTGATGACCCTGGCGTCAAGTTCTTGCTGATTTCGGTAAATGGTGCTGCACTAGCATCAAGCACCTTCAAACCGCCAATCTTCTTGCCGTCTTCAGATTCAGCATCAATTGCGTAAACTTTGTGCGCCTTAGATTCAGCCACGTAGGTTGGGTTGCCAGACTTGCCAACCATCTCCAAATGCTGTAACTGCTTAGCTGTCGTATCTAATTCAAGTTGATAGACCCCTTCACTACTCTTCTTCGTGTAGGTGCCAATTAAAAAGGTTTCGATCATGTTCAATCCCCCATTATGCAATGTTTGTTCTTGTTCATTATAGCACAGGGCTTTGCGGGTGAGCGGGTTAATTGGTCTAGGGAGGTTAGTCGACTGACACGATGCCTCCTGACCAATGCTATCAACTGTCCTAAACTTTACCTAGAGGGCATAACAACATGACTGAAAGCCTATTCACCTTCCGGAAAATCCGTCGAAGCAGCCAAGTCTTTTTGTGCTTTAAAATCGGCGACCCGTTTTTCCAGCGTTGCAATCGTACTCTCAAGGGCTTGAGAGCCCAGCACCATTCGCAATGGAGCTGGTTCTTGATCAACACTTTCGATAATTCGACTTGCCATTCGGACTGGATCACCAGGGGCTAACCCGTTGGCTGGATCCAGCATTTTTTGAAAGGCATGGGCCGGATTGCCCTCATACGCTGGCATCAAGTGAGCAACTTGGGCACTCCCATATCGAAATTCCGTCCGAGCACCACCGGGTTCAACGATCGTCACGCCAATGTTGAAACTAGCGACTTCTTGCGCAACGGCTTCCATAAACCCTTCAATCCCAAATTTGGCAGCGTGATACATCGAATTTCCTGGAAATGCCACTTGGCCACCGTATGACGAAATTTGAATCAACCGGCCATGACCTTGCGCCCGCATGCTAGGCAGAATTGCACGGACCATTTGAATTGATCCCGTTAAATCGGTCGCAATGATCTGGTCAACATCCGCATCACTTAACTCTTCCGCAGCCCCAAACAGGCCGTAGCCGGCGTTATTAACTAACACATCGATTTGATAGTCTTTGGTGACATCAGTTACCAATTGGTGAATGGCGGTAACATCCGTCACGTCTAACGACTTACTAATGAACGTTTCAGGATATTGTGCGACTAAGTCTTGCACCTTAGCCGTATTACGAACGGTTCCAATGACCGTTTTTCCTTGAGCTAAAAGTTGTTCCGTCATTGCGTGACCAAACCCACTACTAACCCCTGTAATCAACCACGTTTTGTTTTCCATCATGCGACACTCCTTTTCATCTTTGAATAAACTTAGTCTACGGCCTTAAAGTAACTTCAAGGCAAGCAAAAATTCACATTTTAAAATTACTTCGTATACTTGATCACTCGAGCTGGTACGCCAACCGCAACGGCGTTATCGGGAATATCCTTTGTCACTACGGCCCCAGTTCCAATAATGGCATTTTCGCCAATCGTTACGCCGGGCGCCACGTTGACTCGGGCACCCAACCAAGCATTTTTCTTGATGTGAATCTCCTTCGTACTGATCACCCGGATATGATTCGGTTCGTGGTTATCAGTGAAGAGGCCAACGCCCGGTCCCATCATGACACCATCATCGATCGTAATAGTACCAACGGACATCATGGTTAAATGATGGTTGGCGTAGACGTTTTTACCTAACTTAACGCGATTGCCACAGTCGATGGACATTGGTGGCGTGAAGAATGTGCCATCCTGCATTTGACCCTGTAACAACTCATTTTCTAACGCAACCACTCTGGCATGGTCGCTCGGACGGGTGTTGTTAATATCAAAACAAAGATCATTACAGCGATCAATTTCACCGTGAACTTCTTTTTGATATTGTGCATCTCGAATATCTACCGCTCGACCAGCGCGTAAGTCATCAAAAATCGTCATTAATCGTCCTCCTCATCTGGAATGACTTCATTAACTAAACCGACCGCCGTCAACGTTCGTGGGTACCCAATGAACGGCAGCAGCACCGTAATAATATCGATTAAGGTTTGCTTGCTATTGCCAACGTTTTGGTTCGCAACGATATGCTCCTTCACTTGAGGATCCGCACCACCCATCGAGATCAACATCGCAAACGTCAACATTTCTCGGGTCTGGTGATCAAGTCCGGTCCGGGTATAGTAGTCACCAAAACAATTATCGGCTAAGAAAGTCGCAAAGTGGGTCTGGTTTTTAGGCGCCGTTGCCAACATTTTATCGACCGCATCACCCGCAATCTGGCGAACGGTTGCCAACCCCTTTTCGGCCCGGGTTTCTGGCGTGGTTGTACTTTGCGGTGCTACCGGTAACTGAATGCCTCTGTCACGAAAAACATCGTTCGTGCCATTCAAGAAATCAAAGACTTTGCCTAATCCCGCGTATGGCACTGCTTGGTAGACAATCTCTTTAATTTCAACTGGGGATACGCCTACGTTGAGCGCTGCTACCACCATCGCTTGATATTCGTTCAGGCACTGCATAGCGATTAACGACGCCAAGGTCACCTTCATCCGTAATTGCGTGTTCAAATGGCTGTGTTGCAACACCTCATCAAAAGCGAAATTATCGAAGATCTCAATAAATTCAGGATCCGTTTGTTTCAACGTTGAGACGTGGTTAGGAAACATCTCATCATGATTTTTCTGAGCAATTTTATTCGGCATTAGTCAAAACTTCCTTTCCTGTTCTGTTCTCGTTCAATGGCTTTACTTTAGACCCTTGAAGTAACTTGAAGGCAAGACGTTTTGTTAATTAAATTTAAAAAGATTTATTGGCTACCGTTTCTTACTATTTATCGTCTAGCCTAAACGTGCTCAAAAATGCAGGCCCCGGCCATCTAAGGCCATTAAGCGGTAAACGCCGGGTCTAATTCGAGTCAAAGATTAGTTTGGTAAGCATCGAACGGAGCGCTCATATCACAATCGCTTAAGTTGTCATCGTTACCGCTTATCTGTTATCTAGCCTAAACGTGCTCAAAAATACAGGTCCCGGCCATCTAAGGGACTTAAGCCGCGAACACCCAAACCCGGTGTTCACCTTTAAGAATGTGGTTATAGATTTGCGTTGTAAGAATTGAATTGTGTACTTATCTCACAATCATTTAAGTTGTCATCGTTACTTTATATCTGTTATCTAGTCGAAACGTGCCAAAAAATGCAGGTCCCGGCCATCTAAGGCCATCAAGCGGTAAACGCCAAAACCCGGCGTCCACCGCTTAATGGCCTTAGATTCTGGGACCTAATCGCATTTTTTTGCACTCTAGTAAAAACCGAACGTTCATGCTAAAATTATGCCTATGACATTAATTTAAGGAAGCACATCATGGCAAAATTTGAATTGTACCACCCAATTTTGACGCCCCACTATCGGCTTGATTGGTTAACCCAGTTTACCGTTAAGGACGTCAATGCACTACGTCAACAACGCTTTCCAAACGAAACGTTGCTTGAAACCGCAACTTACATTAATCGTGAAATGAGCACCGTTATGCATGACCAAGCGTTGACTTGGGGGATTCAGGATAAAGCAACCGCCACATTTAACGGTAGCGCGACCCTGTCTAAAACCGATGCTGGCCTTGGCCTACTCAGCTTAACATTAACGACCGATGCCGATTGGGCTGCTTTGATTCACGACTTAGTTACCCATATGAATGACTTTAGTCGTAGTGAACTTGGTGCCACCCAGTTTGCGGTTCAAGCTGACAACGCGGATGAGGTTTTGACACCGCTAGGCTTCACTTACGACGCGACGCACAACTATTACGTTGCACCTTAGCACAACATTAGGTGTATTATATTGGAAGTATTCTAAAAAACGTGTTTTAATAGACTAAACGGCAACGATTCGTTGTCTAATTCTGAAAAAGGGGGCCTACCTTTGAATAACGACGCACTTGACACTGCCCTCCAGCAGCTTCGCCAAAAGCATATTCGCATCACACCACAACGAAAATTAATTTTAAACTACTTGATTACGCACGAAAATCATCCGGCCGTTGAGACCATCTATGAAGAACTAGCACCTCAAATGGCCAGTCTAAGTCTGGCAACGGTGTACAATACCCTGAACAAATTTGTGGAACTTGGCATTGTTATCGAGATTCCGAACGAAAACGGTGGTGTCCGATACGACTTCTTCGGTCAGCCGCACTACCATGCCATCTGTGAAAACTGCGGGAAGGTGACCGATATCTACGATCCACAACTTCCCGAAATCGAAAAAATGATCCAACTGACCGCCAAACAACAATCCGGTTATACGTTTAGTAGTAGTCATATTGAACTTTACGGCTTGTGCCCGGAGTGTCAGGTAAAGTTACAGAGTGTGGAACAGGACGCTTAGAGAGCGGAACAAAGCATTTAGAGACTGGAGCATAAGGCCCGTCAACCAGAATCCCCGGTCTTTGGGGATTGTGGTTGACGGGCCTTATGTGCAAGTCTCTGCTTTGTGGAGCGCGTTTAGTCTCGAGGACAGTAAGACAGAGTGTAGAACAGGGCGCTTAGAGAGCGGAGCGTAAGTTATTTTTACCAGAAACTCCGGGTTTTGGAGTTTGTGGTGAAAGTGACTTACGTGCAGCTCTCTGCCCTGTGGAACACGTTTCGGCTCGAGGACATGAACGTGGTCTTGTAATATCAACCACAATACGAAGTTATAGTCACGTTACACCAACTAAAAAACGCGACTTCGCAAAAACAGCCAACCACAACACCCCCACCCTCCCAACGCTAAGTTAACTAAAATTCCATCTACCTCAAAACCAACGTTCCGCGACGCCAACCAAGTCTCGGAACGTTATTTCATCTGCACACCCCTAACTTCCCGCAATTCGGATTTCACTCCAAAATAACCAAAAATCACCCAATTCCCCACCTTAAGGGATTTGTTACGTGTTCTTAATATGATTGAAAACAAGTGCGCCAGTACCCGTCAAAACAATGCTTAACGTTGTAACATAAAGGGATTTCACCGCCAGACCGGTTGTTTTCCTTGGCATTTGCCGGTAAACTAAACTTCATAAAATGAATCGACCGTTCATAAAAAATAATGCGAAATAGTGAGATGACGACTTTGAAAAAAACAACTTTGCTTTTAACTGGATTACTGACCCTTGTCACGGTCGGTTTTGCCGGTACGCAGACGGCTCATGCCAGTTCTGCTGTTAATAGTTATATTTCTAGTGAAAAGATTACGCCTGCTAAGGTTACCAGTGCCGTTTGGAGTGGCTTCCCTAAGAACGCCTACCGAAACGGTGTTGGTAAGCCTGAAGGGGTTGTCGTTCATGAAACGGCTAACCCAAGCTCAACCATTTACAACGAAATTGCCTACATGAAGAAGAACTACAACAACGCCTTCGTGCACTCCTTCGTCGATGCTGATCACATTATCAACATCGCCAACACCAACTACCTCGCTTGGGGCGTTGGTTTCCCTGGGAACGCCCGTTACGTTCAATTCGAACAAGTTGAAGTTCACAGCAAGTCCGCCTTTGCCCACGAAGTTGCCAACGCGGCTTGGTACACAGCTTACCTGCTGCACCAATATGGCTTGAAGCCAAACCGGGCTGATTACGATGGTAAGGGTACCGTTTGGTCTCACCGTGCGGTTGCCAAATACCTTGGTGGGTCAACCCACACCGATCCCGTTGGTTACTACTCATCAAACGGGAAGAAGTACTTCGGTCAAGGCTACACGATGGTTCAGTTCTACACCCTCGTTAAGTCTTACTACAACACCGACTTCTCAACCACTGCTTCAGCAGCCTCATCATCTTCATCTAGTGACACTGCTGCAACTTCAGTTGATAAGGTCACTTACTCAGACGCTAGCGTAACAGCAACGCTTTCAAGTGATTACAGCAAGTACAAGCTGTACAACCACGTGAAGAACGCCTACACCAACATGAAGACCTACAGCTGGTCATCCGTTGGCGCCTCAACTGGCAAGAAGATCTACATCAACAAGAAGGGTGTCAAGGACAAGCAAGGCTCAACTTGGTACCGGTTCAGCTTTAGCACCGCTGCTGGCGCTAAGCAATACTGGGCTTACTCAAAGGCCATCACGCTTGATGACACGACCGCTGCCGCTACTAGTAGCAGTGCAACGGCTACCAGTACTTCAAGTAGTGCTGAATAATTAATCGATAAAATTAAAACGGATTCGAAATCTCTGTTGGTTGGAGATTTCGGATCCGTTTTTTGTTGGGGTCGTTTTTGGATTTCTGTGTTTCTATATTTCTCAGAACTGGCTGTTTGCCGGCGGTTTCCTTGGCAAAGCCGCGCTTTTTAGTTGGTGTAAGTTGGCTACAATTTTCGGCGCTTCGTTGGATTGAATTTTCCGCTTACCAGTTTCTTTGTGGAATTGCTTTCGTAACTGCGTTCTGGCCACCGCGCCGAAACGTGCTGCGAGAAGCAAAGAGCTATGTGTAAGGCGACTTCCGTAAAACCGCCCAAAAGCCCAGGCGCTTTCACGGAAGTCGCCTTACACGCCGCTCTTTAACCGCTTCTCTCCGCACTCTAAACTTGGCTACAATTTTCGGCGCCTATTTGGATTGAATTTTCCGCTTACTAGTTTCTTTGTGGAATTGCCTTCGTAACTGTGTTCTGGCCACCGCGCCGAAACGTGCGGAGAAAGGCAGAGACCGGAGCATAAGCCCCTTTCACCACAAACCCCAAAAACCGGGGTTTCTGGCAAAAGGGGCTTATGCTCCGGTCTCTAAACGCCTTTCTCCGCACTCTTTCTTCTTCGCGTCTCAAACCCCACCATCGCCCACGTTGTCAGTGGAATCGTCGCAATCACCGACAACATTGAAAACAGCACCATCAAAATTTCGCTCACAAAAATTTTATCATTAATAATATCACCAATTGAATAGTGCACGCCGGCGAACCAGATAAACAGGGCCAAGAACCCGCCAAAAAAGCCGAAGAACAGCGTGTTGAAGGTTGTGCCGATAATCTGACTACCTACTTTGAAACCTGCGCCCTGCAGGTTTTTTAGGCTAATTTTCGGGTGTTGTGCTAGAATCTCCGCCAAACCCGCTGAAATGGCGATTGCTGCTTCAGCAATCGCACCCAACGTACTCAAAATAGCGGTCGACATCGCGATTTCTAGGTAGTTGATACCCAAAATCGTCGACATGCCTTCCAAGTCCTCGCTATCTTCTTGGCCAAAGCCTTGAATTTGCGCCCAGTGTTCAACTGGAATAATCAAGGCAACTAACAGTAACAACACCACGATTGACGCGTAGAACGCCACCATCGTGCTGTCCGAATCGCTGCCACCCAGAAAAATCGTCATGGCTAACACAATGATACTTGTAACCAACGTGACGAGCACCGGTGAAAAGTGAAACGCCATCAGCACCATTGCGAAGAACAGCGCGCCAAAGTTAAATAACAAGCTTAAAAACGCCTGAAACCCTTGGCCACCACCAACCGCAACCATGCAAACCAGTAAAACTAATCCTAGTGCCGTAATCGTGCCCATGGCCGCTTACCTCCAATCAATAGACTCGTGATCCCGCAAGCAACCGGCACCGTTAACACGATCCCGATCCCGCTGATCAAACTCTGAATCACCCCGAGCGACATCGTCATATTGAAGGTGTAGCCCCAGGAGTTCGCATTTTTTAAATACAGTAAAGCTAACGGTAAGGTATCTGCCACGAAAATAAAGAACAGCACGTTCACCAGCGGTCCCATGATTTCACCGCCGATTTGCCGTCCGGATTTGAAAATCTGCTTGGCTGAAATTGCGGGTTGTTCCTGCTTTAACGCCATCAGTGACGCGATAATATCGGTTGATTCATCCATAACCGCTCCCAGTGAGCCCAGCAACGTTTCTGCTAGGAACAACGGTCGTGGCAACTGTGTCACGTACTGCATCGACTCGTAGTAAACGCCGTGTTCGTGAGTTAACGCAAAGACGCATAGCGCAACCACGATCGACACCCCAGTCCCAATCAACGTCGTCAGGAAGGTCATCACCATCTGCTGGTTCCAGCCAATCACGATTAGCAACGTCAGCGCCGCAAATAAAATTGCTAAACCGCTAAAAATCAGTAGTACCATGCCGCCCTGCGTGTTCGTGTTCCACCTGACTGCCAGCCAAAACAAGCCCCCGTTCACGAGGACACTAGCCAGTGCCATAAACCCACTGAAGCGCATCAGCACCAGCAAAATACTGATCACGACCCACGCCGTAAACGCCAGCGCCACGTCACGCTTCGGTCCCGAAACGGTTGCGGTTAACTTGCCCTTTTGATGATGAAGGGTTAAAAATACCCGCTGGTTTTGGTGATAAGCCTGCGTTGTCGACTGGGATTTTAAATAAACGTTCTCAATCGTCATTTTTTGACCACGATACCGACCATTAGTAATCGTCCCGTGAAGTCGCTGAGTCACCTGATGATCAACGTTATCAAACTGGTCACTCTGTTTATCAACTGCGGTTGTATGTACTGAAGTGATTACCATGAGGGGCTGCTGGTACAGCCGGTCATCATGGGCAACGCCCCATACCAACAAGGCGCCAAGTAGCACAACGAGTGCCGGCCACCACTTCTGCCAGCCACGTCGCTGCACCGTTTTAGTTGTTGTTATCATTTCTCATATCCCACCTTATGGCCCTAATCATAGCACATTCCGATTTTAGCACGCTGGCCTTGCCTGATTAATTACAAAATCGTTATTTTTGCCTGTCATCTGAATTTAACAATTCGCTACTAACGGCATGACCATCACGTTGGCGCCGCTTTACCTTAATTTACCGACTACCCCATTACTGAAAAATCCCGGCGAACCCCCTTGATTTTTCACCCAACTCTGAGGTAGAATAGTTAAATGATTGATTATCATATTTAAAGTGAGGGTTAGATATCATGAGAAAAGCACATCCACATGGCGTACAAGGTCGCCGTCCAGTGAACCAAAAGAAGGACGCGAAGCGCCAAAAAGAAATTTCAAACTTGCAACAATGGCTTAAGAGCACTAAGAAGTAATTCTTCTTGCTTACAGCTGAAAGGTCCCACAGTTCAATGACCAAAGTAATTTGGTGACTGAATTGTGGGGCTTTTTTTAGAGCGTGGAACGAGGCGGTTAGAGAGCGGCGTGTAAGGCGACTAAGGTGAACGCCCCGGGTTTGGGCTTTTACCTTAGTCGCCTTACACATAGCTCTCTGCCTCGTTCCGCGCGTTTCGGCGTAGTTGCCAAAATGCAGTTACAATGGCAATCCCACCACATAACCTCAACAGCACCAACAAAACAGCCCAGAGGCGCCGAAATTCAATATCGGAGTAGTGTACGTCGCCAAAAGTACGCTGTTCACTGAACGCACTAACGCCATTGCATCATACATAAAATACCAACCAATCATTAATCTACATCAAAATCACCACATCAAAAAAGAGAATGCCGCTCACCATCGCAGCATTCTCTTTTGTCGTTTATTGTTTAGTTGGTTATCTGGTAATGAGTGGTAAGGGCGACGTGCATTCCGATGACCTAGTTTTCGGCGCCACTTAAATTGTCGTGTTTCGCTAACCAGTCATATAGTGAAGTTTTTTAACGTTACAGCACTAATTAGCCTGCGCCGAAATGAGCTCCGAGAAGCAAAGCGCTATGCGTAAGGCAACTTCCGTAAAACCGCCCAAAACCTAGGCGCTTTCACGGAAGTCGCCTTACACGCCGCGCTTTAACCGCTTCTCTCCGCTCTCTAGTCTCCCACCACCATCACCGCCGTAATCGACCGTCTAGTCACATAAGCCGTCGTCGAACCCATAATCGCCCGGCTCAAGCCGTGGACCCCTGATTTACCGATGATGGTTAAATCAGTCTCTAAGCGGTCTGGTAACGAGTCCGCGATTGCCATCTTTGGAATGCCAACTTCAAACATCGTCACTAGGTCAACGCCCTGCTTTTCCGCCCGGCTTCTAGCCTCTTGAAGGGTGACTTCCGCCTGTTCCTTCATGTGCGCCATAATGTCGTCACCGAAAATTGCACCGTACTGTGTGTAACTCTGATCGTTTGCGACCACCACTGCGTAAATTTTTGAGTCATAATGCTTGGCGAGATCAAACGCGGTTGCTAGCGCCTTAAAGGCGTTCTCACTGCCATCCAACGGAACCAAAATCTTCTCAAACATCATAACCACCCCCATGGTTTTATTAACTTTATCGTAGCATATTTTAGCGCTTACAGATAGTTTCCCGCCTAACGTTCGTAGACTTTTTTAGCACCAATCCAGGTCGATAATACCTTAGTTTGACCAATCTGATCAGCTGGTACGCTAAACAGGTCCTGATTCAAAATCACGAAGTCCGCCCGGAATCCCGGTTGCAACTGGCCGCTATCCGTTAAACCACCAACTTCAGCGCCCCACTTGGTGTACCCCAGCACAGCTTCACCAATCGAAATCGCCTCATCCGAATTGACCACGTCACCGTTGACCGCCGTCCGGTTCACCGCCGCCTGCATTGCAATAAATGGGCTATCCGGTTCAAACCACGGCGTACATGGCGCGTCCGAGCTCAACGCCGTTCGCGTCGTCGCAATCATCGACTTGATCCGGTAAGCATTTTTAAATTGGTCATCGTTCAAATACGTCCGGTACGATTCATCCTCCGCAAAGTAAAAGATTGGCTGCGTCACCAACGCATAGTTCATCTTGGCCGCCTTGATCTGCGCCAACATCTCATCACTCAACAATGTAGCGTGTTCGATTCGAATCGATGGACCGTGTTCCAGCCACGGCGTTAGATCCTGCGTGGTGTCCAAAATCAGTTGAATGGCCGCATCGCCCATCGCATGCACCGCCGCTTGTAAGTGATGGTCTCGCGCAAAGGTCACCGCCGCCAGCAACTCCTCACCCGTGGTCAGTTGCACGCCGTTCTTACCGCTCGGATAAGGCACCTTATTCCAAGCCGTTTCGCCGGAAATACTACCGTCCATAAACACCTTCACGCCGGCAATCGACAGCTTATCGTTATCAGGCGTTCCAATCGGATCCTTCAAATCCTTAATTTCGCTCCAAACGTAGTAAATCGCACTCTGCGGTTCAAAGCCCCGCTTCATCGCGTCTTCGTACAAATCCAACGTATCGTAAGGTTGTTTACGCCCCATCAGTTCACCAATCGCTACCAACCCGTTTTCGAGGTAGTGCGTTGAGGTGTTCACCATGTTAGTGACGTCTGCTTCATAGTTTTGCGCTGACTTCGCCCGAATCAACAATTGTGAAGCGGCGACTTCCTTCATATACCCATTTGGCCGACCATCTGGAAAATGCCCAATCTCGCCACCCTTAGGATCCGGCGTCTCAGCGGTGATACCCGCTAATTCAAGCGCCTTCGAGTTACCGATCGATGAATGACAATCTGACCGGTAAATGAAAATCGGTTGCTCAGTCGTAATCGCGTCCAAATCATCAACCGTTGGTGTCCGGTGTTCGGCTAGCTTAGTTTCGTCAAAGCCCCAGCCTTCCAGCCAAACATCCGCACCCTTGCCAAACCCTGGGGACTGGCGTAGCGCGGCCTGCATATCAGCAATGCTGTTGATGTGCGGTGGCGTGCAAGCGACCCCGTGCAAGGCATCCGCAATGTATTTTGGATGGGTATGCGCATCTAGCAGCCCTGGTAGGACCGTTTGTTGGTGCAGGTCGATGGCCTGATCATCCGTCACGTCCGCCGCATCACCCACCCAGGTGACCCGTCCGTTTTCCAGCGTCATCGCCGACACAAAGCTTGTGGCGTCCTGGCCGGTAAAAATGTTACCGTTCGTAAAGGTTGTCATGGTTGATTCCTCCGTCTGATTAAAAGTTCTTAATCTTATTTTAACGATTATGCCAGTTAACACAACGCCTAATTACTTGATTGGCAGTCAGATTCCCTGATTTTCGCAAGCAGTCGTTCACCAAAATGAGCCACATAGCAGTATAATATAAGCATATTGCATCATTTGGAGGGAACTGAATGTCAACTAAACTTGATTCGAACTTGATCAAACAAGACCTATACGAGGCCGTCAACGGCGAATGGCTAAAAACTGCCGTCATTCCTGGCGACCACTCCACGACCGGCGGCTTTACCGACTTGGCCGATAATATTGAAAAAACCTTAATGAGCGACTTTAGCGACTTACTCGCAGGCAAATTAGAACCCCAAAACGCTGAAATGGCGGCGTTCAAGCAGTTTTACGCATTAACCAGCGACTTTGCGAAACGCGAAGCTGATGGCGCTGCGCCACTGAAGCCCTACCTTGACCGCATCGAAGCCTTGACCAACTACCAAGATTTGAGTGACCAATTGGCCGACTGGATTTTGACCGGCCTCCCAACGCCCTTTAATCTTGAAATCGATTCCGATATGAAGAACTCGACCCAGTACGCGCTGTTCGCGAGCGGTCCCCGGCTCTTCTTACCTGATAAGACCTACTATGAAGAAGGTAATCAGGCAGCCAAACAGTTGATGCCGATCTTCACCAACATGGTGAGTGCCCTCTTGAAATTAGCGGGTTACGATGACGCTGCTGCGCAACGGATCATCGATGGCGCTACAGCATTTGACCGTTTGGTTGCGCCACACGTGAAGTCCGCTGAAGAAGGCGCCGACTACAGCAAGATGTACAACCCCCGTTCCCTTGACGAGATTGCGGGTAGCACCTCGAAGCTGGATTTGAAGACGGCCATTACCACGTTGATTGGGGACACTCCGAAAGTCATCATCACGCCAGAGCCTGCCTACTTTGACGTGCTCAACGACCTGTTGACTGACGAGAACTTCGACGCGATGAAGAGCTGGTTACTGGTCAAAACAGTGAATGGTTTATCCAGCTACCTCAGTGAAGAATTTCGCCAAACGGCAACCCAGTACGGTCGCGCCCTTTCTGGTCGGAAGGAAGCTCGCAGTCAAGAAAAAGCCGCGTACGACCTCGCAACTGGCGTCTTCGACCAAGTTGTCGGTGATTACTATGGCCGCAAATACTTCGGTGAAGCTGCCAAACAAGACGTCCACGATATGGTCGTCAAGATGGTCAACGTCTACAAGAAGCGCTTAGCTGCCAACACTTGGCTCGGCAAGGCCACCCGTGATAAAGCCATCGTTAAGTTGGATAAGCTCGGCATCCAAGTCGGCTACCCCGACCAAATCGATCCCCTATACAGCAAGTTCACCGTCACTACGGCTACTGATGGTGGTTCCGTATTGAGTAACGTCATGGCCTTCACGCGCATCCGTAACACCGATGAATTTTCTAAATGGAATCAAACCGTTGACCGTACCCGTTGGGAAATGAGTGCGCACACCGTCAACGCCTACTTCCACCCCTTCCACAACATCATTGTCTTTCCAGCTGCGATTCTCCAAGCACCGTTCTACAGCTTGAAGCAATCATCCAGTGAAAACTTTGGTGGCATCGGCGCCGTGATTGCCCATGAAATCTCACACGCTTTTGATAATAACGGCTCCCTGTTTGACGAATACGGGAACTTAAACAACTGGTGGACCGAAGCGGATAACCAACACTTCCACGAACTGGCTGAGACCATGATCAAGGAATTTGACGGCCTGCCATTCGCCGGTAAAACCGTGAACGGCAAACTGACCGTTTCCGAAAACATTGCCGATGGTGGTGGCTTGAGTTGCGCCTTGGAAGCCGCTAAGGGCGAACCGGACACTGACTTACAAGCCTTCTTCCTTAACTGGGCGGCTATCTGGCGGTCAAAGGCCACTAAGGAACGCGAAGAGCTCCTGTTGGCGATCGACGTTCACGCGCCAGCCAAGCTCCGGGCCAACATTCAGGTGCAAAACCTCGAAGACTTCTTTACGACCTTCGATGTTCAACCAGGCGACAAGATGTACCGGAAGCCGGAAGACCGGGTTAATATCTGGTAAGCGTTAGAATTAAACTGCAAAATAAACAGCGCTACGTCTCCAATTACGGACTCGTAGCGCTGTTTTTGTGCACCCGTATACTTTTATTTCAATACATCACCGGATACTCAGAAATCGTTTTCAGCGTTCTATGCTATGATAAGTTTAGCTTTAAAAACTAACCAATTAATCGACATCACATGATTTGATCTGGGGGAGGTCAACACTATGTCAAAGCTTACAGCTAGGGAAACGAAACTACACTATAAAATGTTTAAGGCTGGCAAATTTTGGGTTTTCATGAGTTTGTCCAGCGCGTTGCTAATTGGGGGCGTAGCAACTACGGCGCACGCGGCAACGGATGAAACATCGGCGGCTGCCGCAACGGAGGCAGCAACGGATAGCTCAAGTACGCCTGATAGTCAGGCGACGTTGCGAACGACGGCAACTACTGAAGCTGAAGTGACACCAACCGATGCTTCATCGTCTGAAACACCGGTTCAAAGCGAAACACCGACTGAAACGCCAGCACCGACAAATGGTAATCCTGAAACGCCAGCGGATACTGCAACACCGAAAACGACCACTGAGATTACTGAAACAGCCGAATCAGCCAAAACTGTCACACCAACTACCGACACCATCGCCAAAGATGAGGCCCCTCAAGCCGACAGCGATAAACTTGACTCAACCAGTGTCACGCCTACCCCAACTGCGACTAAGAAAGTCGTTCGGGTAGACGCCGTCAGTCAGCAAGCAACCGATGCCGTGACCAACTTGCATTTAGATGTTTTAGTCGGCCAAAGTAACACCGTTGAACCCGGCGAAGTTGACGTTCAGGGTAACCGCTATTACCGGCTGGGTATCGATGGCGCCTTCAACATCTCGGCTGATGATCTTACTGCTGGTAAGCGTTATGACATTGCGACGCTGACGGTTCTACCAGACCCCAGCGATCCAGCATTAATCGTGCCGCTAAAAAAGGATGGCGCGGACGTTGGTGCCTCAGTATTTGACGGGAATAAAAACGGGAACGAAATTGGCAGCATCGTGCTATCAGGCAATAAGCTGGTCTTTACGGTGAGTGATAAATACGACCCAACGCAGCACGCCTTAATTGGCGATGGTTTCCTAGCCTTCAACGGGCCTTGGATCATGACCATCAACTGGAATACTGATCCCGCGATTATTAAACAAATGCCGTTTTCTAACACCTTAACTGTGACTAATCCACAAAACGAAGTTATCAATAGCTACAAATTCAATTTTCAGGCCGTTAACACCATCCCGTTAACGAAATGGCAAAACGACTTTTTATCTGAGTCGCCTAGTGCCGATAACGTGAAAGTGGATCATATGGTCTACCAACAAGTTATTCCAAACGCTGAAGTTTTGGCGCAACTTCAAGCATCGAATGGGAAAACAGGTGACACAATTCAAAAAGACGCCTACCAGTTTGCCTACAAAATTTCTGCCGATAAACTCTATAAATTAACTGGTGGCGAGTTTGAAACCTGGGGCTTTGTCGCCAACTCTGAATCCAACCAGCTGGTCCGTGTTGATAACGGCGATGAATACAACATTCACCCCTTCTACATCACGACAATTAGTGACGCCACCCATGAAGCACCTGATGGCACTTCATTACAGGATCTTGAAGCGCTCAACTTTGACGGCATGGCCTACTCTCTGCAAGCCGATGGCAGTTACTTGGTTTACTACAATTTCAGCGCCAAGGACGTGTCCATTGCGACCACTGGACTTTCTACAAGTCAAAGTGTGGAGGCTCAATTCGATACGAGTGTTGACGCCGCTGATCAAGCCACTAAGACCTATTACGGTGGCGCAATGAACGATATCCCACCGGTATTTCAAATCATTACTAGTTTCGACTTTGAAAACGAGTTTGTCCCGAACACTACCACCGTCTCAGCACTGGACTTAACAACTGGTAAGGTGCTAAAAGATGAAAACGGTCTGGACAAAACTTATCAACAAACCTCCGTTCCAAACGGCATCCAACTCTCCACCAATGCCGTAGCAGTTTATCACTACCTTGACATTGACACCGGCCAATACCTAAGTCCAGCGCAAAGAGGCACCATCTACAAACCGACTGGTGCGAACACCGAAACGGCGCCGACCCCAGATATTCCGGGATACGAAATGCTACAGAGCGTGCCAGCCGGCTACACCCTGCCAGACAAGGTTACCGGTAACACGATCGCGGCTGATTCACTGACGGTTTCACTGCCACAAACAGAGGGCGTTATCACGGACTACTACGTCCTTTATCAAACTGCCCGAACCACGAACACCCTTAACAAAACCGTGACTCAGACCATCAACTACTTGGATGCCAAAGACCACAGCATTGTCGTCGCACCCGCAAATACTCAGTCCGTTGACTTAACGGCCACCGAATTATTAGACGCCGCAACGGGCGATTTAATTGGCTACGACACCAACGCAGACCGAATCGCTGACACCAAGGTGCTGGCGGAAGCTTGGCTGCCCGCCACGGCCAAAACGGCCTATGATGCGGTCACCTCACCAGCTCCTACCGATTACGGCTACGATACCGTTGATAAAGCCGTCATCGCTGGTTCAATCGTCACCGGTGCTACTGAAAATACCGTGATCAACGCGCTATACGATCACAACAGTACCTCAACGACAACCGAATCCAAGACGATCACTCGAACGATCAACTATCTGGATAAGGACACCAATGCGGTGGTTGCGCCAGCCGTTCCTCAAACCGCTACGTTTACGCGGACGGTAACGACGGATGATACTACGCACGTTGCGACAACTTCTGACTGGAATTTGGCCAACCAAAGCTTAACCGAAGTGACCTCACCAGACCTAAGCGCGGCTGGTTACCAAGCCCCTGATCAGGCAATCGTTGCTGCGTTGACCGTAACACCCGATTCGGAAAATACCGTGGTCAACGTCTACTACCAGAAGAAGGCAACCACGCCAACGGGGCCGACTAACCCGACTAACCCGACTAATCCCGATAACCCGGTAACGCCAACCGAGCCAACTGGGCCGATTAACCCGACTGGTCCCGATACGCCGACAACACCGACGACACCAACGGAACCGAACACGCCAACTGTGCCAACCACGCCGGTTCAACCAACGTCGCCAGAAACAGCAATAACGCCGGGAACCGCCGAACCAGGGACGGGGATTGACTCACGCACACCGGCCCCGTCAACTGAGACAAACAGCACAACGACTCAGTCCAACCAAACGAATGCTGACTCACAATCAGCGAACACGCAGCAAACTGTCAATTTAGCCGCTACTAGTCAGCGCCCTAATCTGCGGACTGCTTCAACGGCGAGTCAAACGACCGCTCAAACTAAAGCGGCCACCCTCCCACAAACTAGAGAAGCGCGGTACGCTCAGGCCTCACTCGCGGGCTGGTTACTCCTTTCAGTTGCCGGTTTCTTAGGCATCGAAGTTAAGAAACGGCGGGAACGTTAAGCTTTAGTTTCTTCCCCAGTCACTAAAAACAGGATTGAAATTCTTAACCATCTAAGAATTTCAATCCTGTTTTTTAGTACGCTAATCAACGTGTATCACTCGAAAAATGCGTTTAATCAACAACCTTAATGCTGCCGGTTCTTCTTGCCAAAGCCAAGCGCCATGCCTAATTCGGCTAATAACGCGGTCAAACCAACCACAACCCATCCTTTAGCTGACTGCTGATCACCCGTTTGTGGCAACTGCGCTTGCACAGCCGTTGGAACAGCCTCGTTACCAGCCACAGTTGCCTTAGCCGCAGTTGATGGCGTTGTCACCGTCTCATCCGCAACCGACTGACTATTTGCTGGTTCATCCGCTAACGTTGCCGGCTGAGTTGCCGCCGGTGCAGTACTGTTATCACTCGTGGTCATTGTCTCCTGGTCAGTCGTTGGAACGGCCGTCTCACTCGGTGTCGTTTCAGGAACTCCGGTTGCATTTTCAGTTACTGGACTCGCCGTTGTTGGCGTATCAGTCAGCGTTGTCACCTCAGTAGTTGGTGGAACGGTAGCTTCATTCGTCTCCGTTGGTGTTGTTTCAGTTACAACCTGCTTGTAATCGACTTCAACCACCGAATCAGCGGGCGTTGTCATCGTCGTCCCCGGCACAACTTGTGGCACTACGGTTTGTGACGTTTCGTAACCGTTAATCGTTGGTACATCGTAGGTCGCGTACAAGCCGACCGGCGTATAAGCCGTTTCACCAGTCGCCGGATCAGTCACCGTTTTATACGGTACCGTCTGAACGATTGGTGGCGCTAACGTTTTGCCAGTTCCTTGATCCACAAACGTGATCGTCCGGGTCACTGTCGTGGTGCCATGGTCTAATGGCGAGGCCGTGTAGTTGACCGTTACTTTGGTATCAACTGGCGCTATGGCAGTAGCCCCCGGCGTTGCTTGTGCCACAGCGGTTTGGTCAGCGGTGTACCCCGTCAATTTGGGAACCGCATAGCCAGCGTACACTCCGGTTGGCGTGTATACCGTCTCACCCGTTACCGTATCGGTTGCCGTGCGGTACGTGACCGTTTGGGTAACGTCCGTTGGCAAGTCTGCATTTGGATTGTCACTCGTAAACGTAATTGTCCGGGTCGCAGTTGCGGTGCCATGCGTCACTGGATTGGCGGTGTAGTTCACCGTTACCGTACTATCGACCGGAGCTGTAGTCGCGGCACCCGGTGCAACTTGCGCAACACTCGTTTGATCAGCTACGTAGCCGGCCAATTCTGGCACTTCGTAGCCGGCATACGCTCCGGTTGGCGTGTACACCGTCTCGCCCGTCACCGTATCGGTAGTCGTGCGGTATGGCACCGTCTGTACTACCGTTGTCGGTAACTCAGCATTCGGATTGTCACTCGTAAACGTAATCGTTCGGGTCGCAGTCGCGGTACCATACGTCACCGGATCAGCGGTGTAATTCACCGTAACAACGTCATTCATTGGTTCAGTAGTCGTGGCGCCCGGTGCTAGTTGGGCAACGCTTGTTTGATCCGCCACGTAACCTGTCAATTCCGGCACTTCATACCCTGCGTACGCCCCAGCCGGCGTGTACACCGTCTTCCCCGTCAGCTTATCCGTTGTTGTGCGGTAAGTGATTGTTTGCGTCACATCGTTTGGCAAATCAGCATTTGGATTGTCACTCGTAAACGTAATCGTCCGGGTACTCGTTGCAGTGCCATACGTGACTGGATTAGGGGAATAGGAAACCGCATCAATCCAAAGCTCTGGTGAATTGAACGATGGGACAAGCGTAATCTGCTCAACCGTTGTCACACTAGGGGTATAGCCTGATAATTCTGGCACCTCGTATTCTGGCAGGACCCCCATCGGCGTATACACCGTTTTGCCCGTCACCGTATCCGTTGCCGTCTTGTAGGTCACCGTTTGAATGACGTTGCCCGGTACCTTAGCTTTAGGATCCTCGCTGCCAAAGGTGATTCGGCGCATCGCCGTATCAGTGCCGTACACCATCGGATGCGCGGTGTAATTGACCGTAACCACTGAATCCTGCGGCGCAGTGAAGGTTCCCGCTGGCACGGACGCCGCCACCGTCTGCGTGTCCGCCGTGTAACCTGTCAAAGTAGGCACATCGTATTCGGCAAAAATACCGGTTGGTGTATAGCCGGTCTGGTTCGTGGTTGGATCCGTAGCGGTCTGGTAAACGACCTGCTGCACGACTGTTGCCGGCAAGTCAGCATTTGGATTATCACTAGTAAATGCAATCGTCCGAGAAACGGTCATTTCACCCGTAATGATCGGTACGGCATCCGCAGCCACGTAAATCTTAAACCGATTCCCATTCGTCGAGATGCCAACCCCTTCCCTTGGCTGTTTATAACTGCCCAGTTCCGTGCCAGTGGCGGCGTGGTAGCCGTCTGGAATCACCCCGTTAACTGCCAAATCATCCAAATTAACGTCCACTAATGCGCCATAAGTGTCCAAAATGACCTTTTCGCTGTCCGGTACCATTTGACCAGTCGCCACATCGATTGGCTGGTAGAAGTTGAGCACCGGCTGTGACCACACGTAGGTCATTGGCGCGCCGATGCCGTTACCTTTATACAAATCCATCAGCTGCGTTGTCGACCAAACTGGGCCTTCCGGATCGGTGATCGTGCCAGAAGAAATCATTTCCCAACCGGTGACGAAATTACCATCTTGTTCAATGCCGCTAACGAGGTTCGGATTACCCAACTGGTCACTTGTGTGTGGTGGAATCGGGGTCCCCGCTTCTGGGACATCCGGGAGTTTCGCATCCGTCAGTTTGACGTGAGGGCCAACGGTGAGTTGCCAGAGGTTGTCCATTTGTCCCAGCCAACTCGAGGTGTTGGCGTCGGGTGACATCTGCCAGTATTTAACGTTTAAAATTTGGATGCCTGCGCCAAAAAACATCGAGCCAAAATCGGTCACTTGGGCGACGTCAAAATCGCTGACGTTTAGGACGAGTTTGGCATCGCGGTTACCGGCATCTTCAAACATCGAATTCATATTGGTGACTTTGCTGGTATCAAAGTTCGAGACGTCTAAATTTTCGAGTGACGACGTGCCGTAGAACATCTGCTGCATAACCGTGGCCTGACTCGTATCAAAGCCGCTCACGTCTAGGAATTTTATTGCACCGAGACTTTCAAACATACCGTAAAAGTTGGTGACCGAACTGGTGTCAAACGGCGTCAGGTCAATATTTACCAGCGCCCCGTCGCCCCAAAACATCCGGCTCATATCGGTGACCTTGCTGGTGTTAAATAACGTTGGGTCCACCGTGATCGACGTTAATTTCGGATCACTCGCAAACATGTGACTCATGCTCGTCATCTGACTGGTATCCATCCCGGTTAAGTCGATGGTCGTGACGTTTGGTAAATCGCCAAATAAGTGAATGTTGTAGTTATCATTGTTGGTCGAGTTGTCCGCCACTACCCCTGCTTCGGTGGTAATTGATGTAATCTGATCGGCGTAAGGTAGCCAAGGCGCTTTATCCGTCATGGTCCCCGCGTGAATCGTCAAAGCCCCATCTTCGGCTAAATCCCAAGTGGCCGTCCCGTAAGTCCCCGTTTGCGGTGTGACGGCAGTAGCTGCGGCGTCGCGGGTGATGACTTGCGGCGTTCCGGTAGTTTGGTACGCTTTGGCCGCTGCGGTCTTAATGTCGTTATAGGTAGCGTCATCAACATCGCCAACGTTTGTGATTTGGCCTGAGGTCGAGTCGGTGGTTATCGTAGTTGCTGGATCAGCCGTCTCGGTGGTTGCTGAATCGGATTGCGTAGTTGGCGTTGCTTCGTTTACCGGTACCGATTCAGGCGCCTGAGTTGTTGACTGCACTGTTTGGGTGGCGTTGACCACCGGCGTTTGTTCGCTAGTCGTTGCCGCAGGTGCGTTAATTGAAGTCGTTTGACTATTACTATTAGTTAAGGGCGTGTCGCTTTCAGCATTACCAGTCTTCGAAATAACCGTTGTCTGCGGCGTCGCATTATCCCCCGTTGCTGCTTGAGCGGTAACACCTAAGCCAGCTAAACCTAACGTGACGGTTGTTATCCCCATAACAACCCAAATTTTACCATCCTTATATCGCTTGAAATGCTGCTTGGTCGTTGCCGTATCCTGTAACAAACGCTGGTGCTTTCGTGCCATTGTCATTTGTGTTTCCCCCTCCAAGGTGTTGCACTTGTGTCCCCCATTTACCACGTTTATCTAATTATAAGTAACGACAAATGTCGTCTTCGCCATTAATATACCATTGTTGGGGGTGGTTGGCAATCGTGTGTTATTTTGGGACATATGCGGGGTTGTTGTCGGGTTTATGAGAGTCGGTAGCTGGCTATACCATTTGCTATGGGTGGCTTATGATAAGGGAAAGAAACGTGTAAAAAAGAGCGAAGCGTTATGTATAAGGGCGGCCAGCATAAAGCTACCACAAACCGGTATTTTACTGTGTGTTGCTGGCGACGCGCTTTGCTATTACGTTTGTTTCGGCTTAGTTTAGACTATCTCTTCTTGGGGTTCCTTTAGTTAACCGGAGCCTGTCAGCTTTCTCTCTTTCTGGCTGCCACGCCGAAATGCGCAAAAAAGAGCAAAGAGTTATGCATAAGGGCGGCCGGCATAAAGCTACCACAAACCGGTATTTTACTGAGTGTTGCTGGCGACGCGCTTTACTATTACGTTTGTTTCGGCTTGGTTTAGACTATCTCTTCTTGGGGTTCCTTGAGTTAACCGAAGCCTGCCAGCTTTCTCTCTTTCTGGCTGCCACGCCGAAACGCGCAAAAAAGAGCAAAGAGTTATGTATAAGGCGGCCCCGACTAAAACTACCCAAAACCCGGGTAGTTTTAGTCGGGGCCGCCTTATACGCCACTCTTTAACCGCTCTTTTTTGCGCTCTCTACGGCATAATATCCGTCAACGGCAAATCTTCCTCATACCGATGCCGCAACGCCGCCGTCTTCACTTCGATCACTTGGTTTTCGTTGATTCTTGCGAAGGCCAGCACTTCACTTAACAGCCGTTCAATTTCTTCGGCGTCGTGCTTTTGGCTGATGGCGTTCTTGGCTGCCAACAGTTTCAACCGTGGCATGAAGTACGTCACGTGCTTCTTGGAACAAATCTGCACGCCTCGGTCAATTAACTGGTTGCTCTGCTTTAATTTACCGATCGTTGCATAGTAGTTAGCCGTGTAGAAGATCATCGTTAATAATCGCAAGTAGTTATCACCCACTCGGCTAAAGTACAGTTCTTCGTCCTTCAACACGTTGTTGATAAACGTATGGATCTTCTTGAAGTAAAACGAGGCACGTTCCGCTTGCTGCATCCGACTGTACATGACGCCAGAACCGACGTACACCAACTGGGTGAAAATCGTTTCGTGCCGTTCATCCAAATCATTTAGGATCTGAGAATAGTCGTACAAAATCTCTTCTGGTTTCTGATTGATCAGCGCCCCTAATAAGCCGCGCAAGTAGTAAAACTGCATCTTCAATAGGATTGAGTCTAGCTGCTTCACATCAATTGCCTTGAGGCCCGTTAGCACCTTCTGGTAGTCTTCCATGATCAGTTCCTGTTCCAGTTGGTCTAACTGAACCTGAAGCTGGTTGGCGGAGGCACTATCGTCTTCGTTTAAATCATCAATGGTTAAGCCGATTCGACTGCAGAGCTTAGTTAAAATCAACAGCGATGGCACGTGGCCGCCGCTTTCAAACTTGCTGAGCGTCGACTGGGTACAGATGCCCTGACAGATTTTAACTTGTGAAATATGTAGCTCTTTTCGGCGAGTTACAAATTTTTCAATGTTCATGTATTAATCCACTTCCAATAATTAATTAACCGTGAATGCCAAGGGCCACTTTCGCAAAGCGGCTCATCTTGGTCATATCCCAGGCGGGTTCCCATACGAGGTTGATATCACATGACGTGACCCCTTCAACGGACTCAACTGCACTGGTGATCTGGTCCGACAGAAGGTTACCAAGTGGGCACCCCATCGTCGTTAAAGTCATGGTGATCACACATTTGCCATCGTCATCAACGTCAACGCCGTAGATTAATCCCAGGTTGACCATATCGATGCCCAATTCTGGGTCAATTACGTCTTCAAGTGACGTCATTACTTTCGTTTCAATTGCTGAAGCGCCGGTACCTGTCTCTGCCATTGGCTATTCCTCCTGTGGAATTCTAATTTATTCTTAATTTAAATAATAACGTTTTCTCGGCCATTTCTCAATGGTTAACCGCTGAATTTTTTTGAATTTAACCACCGCTTCATTTTAGGCGCTATCTACGATTGACAGTTTCTGATATACTCGCAGTATCGAACACATTTGGAATATTTCCCAAAATCAAAGGAGCCCACTCATGCCACCAAAACTGATCAAGCGCGTTTTAGTCATGGATAACCCCAGAACAATTTTTTGGTTAAATGCAGCCAGCGTTATCGTCTTTATGGCGTTACTAGCGGTGCTAACAATGCTGACTGGCACAACATTGTTTAGCTTCAACGCCGCCAATGGTCGTCAACTCATCACCGGTTCAATTCTAGCTGGTGGCTTGATCATCGGCTCGTTTCCGGTCCACGAACTGATTCACGGCGCATGCTATAAGTTATTTCAACCTCAGCGTCCCGTTAAATTTGGCTTCAAGCACGGCATGCTCTACGCTACTAGTCCTGAGACCCGGTATCAGCGATGGCAGTTTGTGCTCATTGGCGTGGCACCGTTTGTGTTGCTGACTGCCGTCTTTGCGATTGGCTGGGGACTTGGTTGGTTGTCGACCGGGGTGTTTGTTCTGGTGACTGCTGTGCATGGGTCTGGGTGTACGGGTGATGCTTATCTGGTTGGGCGGTTGTTGTTGACGCCTAAGGGTGAGTGGGTGACGGATACTGAGCAGGGCATTGATATTTATCAGGGTTAAGCGAAACGGCCACCGGAGATTGCGGTGGCCGTTTTTTTGGTGTTTTTTTGGATTGATGCTAATCGGTTGTTGAGTGGTGTTGGCGACGTGCGTTGCTGCTACATAGTTTTCGGCGCCTATTGGGATTCTGTGTTGGCGCTTGTAAGCGACTTTGTGGGATTGCTTTCGCAACCTCGTTTTGGCTCCTGCGCCGAAACGTGCTCCAAGGAGCAGAGAGTTGCACATAAGCAACTTCCACCACAAACCCCAAGCGTTGTCCTTACCATGGTAGTGTTGGCGACGTGCGTTGCTACTACATGGTTTCGGCGCCTATTGAAATTCAGCACTAACGCTTGTCAGCGGCTTTGTGGGATTGCCTTCGCAACCTCGTTCTGGCACCTGCGCCGAAACGTGCTCCAGGGAGCAGAGAGTTGCACATAAGCAACTTCCACCACAAACCCAAAAGCGTTGTCCTTACCATAGTAGTATTGGCGACGTGCATTGCTGCTACATGGTTTTCGGCGCCTATTGAGATTCAGCACTAACGCTTGTCAGCGGCTTTGTGGAGTTGCTTTCGCAACCTCGTTTTGGCTCCTGCGCCGAAACGTGCTCCACGAAACTGAGAGCTATGTGTAAGGGCAACCGGATAAAAAGGACCAAAACCCGGGCCTTTTCACCCGGTTGCCCTTACACGACGCTCTCAAAGCGTTTCGTTCCGCACTCTAACCTATCGACCCCTCCATCTCAAAACTAATCAACCGATTCAACTCAACCGCATACTCCATCGGCAACTGCTTCGTAAATGGTTCCACGAAGCCCATGATGATCATTTCGGTGGCTTTGGCTTCCGAGATACCACGGCTCATTAAGTAGTACAACTGAGCTTCTGAGATCTTGGAAACTTTCGCTTCGTGCTCCATGGCGACCTTTGAGTTGTAGATTTCGTTGTAGGGGATCGTGTTTGAGGATGATTGGTCATCCAAGATGATCGTGTCACATTCCACGTGGCCCAGTGAGTGGTCGGCGTTCTTGTTGAAACGCACTGTACCCCGGTAATCCGTGGCGCCACCCGTTTTGGCGATTGATTTTGAAACAATCGAGCTGGTTGTGTGTGGGGCGTTGTGAATCATCCGCGCACCGGAATCTTGGCGGATGCCGTTACTTGCTACGGCGATCGACAACATCGTCCCGTGGGCGCCTTCACCGTTCAGGTAGACGCTTGGGTACTTCATGGTGACTTTTGACCCCAAGTTGCCGTCGACCCATTCCATTGTGGCGTTGGCTTCCGCCGCTGCCCGTTTAGTTTCCAAACTGTAGACGTTGTCTGACCAGTTTTGAATCGTGGTGTAACGGCAGTAAGCGTCCTTTTGCACGTTCACTTCAACCACCGCCGCGTGCAAACTATCCTGCGAGTAGTTTGGTGCGGTACAGCCTTCAACGTAGTCCACCCGCGCGCCTTCGTCCACGATGATCAAGGTCCGTTCGAACTGACCAGAGTTTTCGGAGTTGAGACGGAAATACGATTGGATCGGCGTCTTCGTCTGCACACCCTTTGGCACGTAGATGAATGAGCCACCTGACCAAACGGCCGCGTTCAACGCCGCGAACTTGTTGTCGGTTGGCTTCACTAACTTACCGAACCACTTTTTGAATAGTTCTGGGTATTCCTTCAACGCAGTATCGGTATCCGTGAAGATGATGCCTAACTTTTCGAAGTCTTCCCGCATGTTGTGGTACACCACTTCTGATTCGTACTGGGCAGATGAACCAGCCAAGTAACTCCGTTCAGCTTCTGGCACGCCTAAGCGGTCGAAGGTCTTCTTCAGGTCTTCAGGCACGTCATCCCAGTCACGGTATTTTTTATCCGTCATCTTCTGGTAATAGTGCATGTTGGCGAGGTCCAGTTTCGACAAATCGGGACCGTAATCTGGCAGTGGTAACTTCTTGTACGCCTCGTAAGCCTTTAAGCGGTAGTCCAGCATCCATTGGGGTTCATCCTTAGCTGCTGAAATTTCACGGACGGTTTCTTCAGTCAGGCCACGGCCGGTCGTATACTTCGGCTGAATGTCGTCGTGAAAGCCGTACTCGTAGTCTTTATCATTGATCACACTATCTGGTACTTCTGACATCGTCTACTCCTCCTCTTCTGCTGGGGCGTCCTCTGACAACAGTGCCCGTTGTAGTGCCCACCATGACAGGGTGGCACACTTAATTCTGGCTGGGAAGCTCATGATACTTGATAGGATGGCAGCATCTTCCAGTTGATCCAGATCAGCTTGGGGATGTTCCTTACCCATCACCATGTCGGAGAAGGTTTTTGCCATGTGCAAAGCCTCTTCCTTACTCTTGCCCAGCACCGCATCCGTCATCATGCTGGCGGACGACTGGCTAATGGTGCAGCCTTCACCGGTAAAGCCGATGTCGGCGATTTTATCATCGTCGGTCAACTTGACTTCCAGGTTGATCACGTCACCACAGGTCGGGTTCTTCAACGTAATTTTGTTAGTTGCGTCGCCTTCGTTTAGCAAATGCTTGTGGTGGGGATGATCTGAATGGTCCAAGATGACTTCGCGATACAAGTTATTTAGTTTCGATAGACCCATGTTTGAAGAACTCCTTTGTTTCTTGAAGTGCCGTCAACAACCGGTCAGCATCCGCTTTGGTATTGTAGAGGTAGAAGCTGGCCCGAGCGGTTGCGGTAAGGCCGAGATATTCCATTAGTGGTTGCGCACAATGGTGACCGGCCCGAACGGCAACGCCTTCCATATCCAAGGCCGTTGCAACGTCGTGGGGGTGTAAACCGTCTAAGTTAAAGGCAACCACGCCCGTGTGCTTAGCGGGATCTTGTGGCCCGTAGACCGTCACGCCATCCATGGCTTCGAGCTTTGGTAGCAGGTAGTTCACGATTTCCTGTTCGTGCGCAGTCACGTTGGCCATCCCGATTTCAGTCAGGTAATCGGCAGCGGCACCTAAGCCAACTGCGCCAGCGATGTTTTGCGTCCCGGCTTCAAACTTGTATGGCAGTTCAGCCCAGGTACTTTCAAACTGATGCACAAAGCCGATCATTTCGCCACCGTACTGGTAAGGCTTCATGGCTTCGAGTAACGCCCGCTTGCCGTACAAAATACCGATCCCAGTTGGCCCCATCATCTTGTGGCCGGAAAAGGCGTAAAAATCAACGTCCAAATCCTGTACATCAACAGCGATGTGAGGAACTGATTGCGCCCCGTCGCCAACGAAGATGGCGCCGTGTTCGTGGGCTAACTTCGCCAGTTGTTTGATAGGGTTAATGGTGCCCATGACGTTGCTGGCGTGGGCCACGGCAACGATTTTCGTTTTATCCGTGATCAACTTAGCGGCCTCGTCTAAATCGAGTTCGCCATCGTCAGTCAAATGAATGTATTTTAAAGTAGCGCCCTTCTCCAAGGCGAGTTGTTGCCATGGAATCAGGTTGCTGTGGTGTTCGGTGATCGAGATGACGATCTCGTCACCGGCTGTCACGTTTTGTTGGCCGTAAGTGCTGGCCACTAAGTTCAAGCCGTCCGTGGTCCCCTTGGTGAAGATCACTTCTTCGGGTTCCTTGGCGTTGATGAACTTTTGGAGCTTACGACGAGCGGCTTCGTAATCGGCCGTTGCCCGTTCTGCTAGGGTATGGACGCCCCGGTGGACGTTGGCGTTATCGGTTTGATAGAACTCGGTGAGCGCCGTGGTCACTTGAGTTGGCCGTTGCGCAGTGGCTGCGTTATCTAAGTAAACCAGTTGTTCGTCGTTAACTTGTTGATTTAAAATCGGAAAATCCTTTTCAATATCATTCAAACTTTTGACCATCCTCAAGCTTCCTTTCAAGAATCGCAATCATTTCTTGTTGTACTTCTGGTAGTGGAATGGCACTCAACACGGCGCCCAGGAATCCCCGGATCACCAACCGTTGCGCGAGTGCTTTATCGATCCCACGACTCATTAAGTAGTACAGTTGATCTTCGTCAACTTGCCCGACACTAGCAGCGTGGCCGGCAATGACGTCATTTTCATCAATTAATAGAATTGGGTTAGCATCCCCGTGGGCGTAGTCCGACATCATCAGCACCCGGTTTTCCTGTTCAGCGTTAGCGCCAGAAGCGCCGTGGACGATGTGACCGATCCCGTTAAAGATCAGTTCTGACTTTTCGAGCAACACACCCCGTTGCAAGATGTTAGCAGTGGAGTGCTTGCCACGGTTCGTGACCCGGTTGTTGATGCCATCGTGTTGCTTGGCTGAGGTGATCGCAATGACCTTTGAATCAGCCTGCGAGCCGTCACCCACCAGTTCAGTGGCGAAGTCTGCGATCGTGTTGGCATCGTTCATCATGCCGATCGCCCATTCCATCTTCGCATCGGCTTCCAAGTAAGCCCGCCGGTTCAGGTAGGTTTGCGTCTTGGGGCCAAATTCATCGAGGGAGCTAAAGTGCACGTTAGCGTTTGGCTTCACGTCGATTTCAACCACACAGCTGGCGACGTTTTCTTCTTCACCCTTGGTACTCAAGTGTTGAATGACCTGAACGTCACTGTTGGCTTCTGCCACCACCAGCACGTGGGCCACTAACGGCACCTTAACCGTACTGTCTTGGACGGTGTAAATTTCAACCGGTTTATCCACCACAACGCCCTTTGGCACGTAGAGGAAGACCCCGGCGTTCAAGAAAGCCGCGTGATAGCTGGTCAACTTATCTTCGTTGACAGGGATCACTTTGGTCATAAAATACTTCTGAGTCAATTCCGGATAGTCCTTAAATGCTGTGAAGATATCCGTTAAGATCACGCCCTGATCCGCTAATGCTTGAGGTAACGCAATCGACACCGTGGTTTGACCAACCTGAACGACTTGGATCCGTTGGTTGTCACCAGCCACGTCATCGGCTAACTTGGCATCTGAGTCGTGCCAGTTAAGCTCGGTGTTGGCCGTTAATGGCCAGCGGTGAAAGTCCAACCGCCGCATCTCAGGCAATGGCAACTTGGCCACGCCGTCAACAGCAGCGAGCCGGCGGTCGATCAACCAACTGGGGTCACCATGCACAGCGGCAGCCGCATCAACAGCTTGTTTAACTGTTTCATAATCCTTAACTGCTTCTCTCACGTTTACCCCTCCTAACGGTTGTCGTCCACGAGGTCAACGTCCAACCCGTATTCGTCACGTAAGCCAGCGTAACCTTCAGCTTCAAGTTCCTTGGCTAAGTCAGCGCCACCGGTCTTCACGATCCGGCCACCCATCATCACGTGAACCACGTCAGGCACAATGTAGTTCAACAGCCGTTGGTAGTGGGTGATGATCAGTGAACCAAAGTTGTCCCCTCGCATCGAGTTGACCCCTTTAGAGACCACTTGAAGGGCATCGATATCAAGCCCAGAGTCGATTTCATCAAGCAACGCAAAGGATGGCTTGATCATCAACAACTGTAAGATTTCGTTACGCTTCTTTTCACCACCGGAGAAGCCTTCGTTTAAGTAGCGTTCCGTCATTTCTTCGCTCATATCCAGTAAGGCTAAGTTCTTATCCAGTTCCTTTAAGAAGGCCATGACCGAGATCTGGTCATCTTCAGGACGCCGGGCATTGATGGCAGCCCGTAAGAATTCGGCGTTGGTGACCCCTTGAATTTCAGCGGGGTACTGCATCGCTAAGAACAGGCCTTTACGTGCCCGTTCGTCAACTGGCATGTCCAAGATACTTTCACCGTTCAGCAAAATATCGCCCTGCGTCACGTGGTAGGCGGAGTGGCCCATGATGGTCTGTGACAGCGTTGACTTCCCGGTCCCGTTTGGACCCATAATAGCGTGAATTTCGCCGGTCTTCATTTTTAAATTGACGCCCTTTAAAATTTCTCGTGAGGTCTCGCGTTCCTTATCCTCAACTTCAACGTGCAGATCTTTGACTTCCAATGTTGCCATGCGATCATCATCCTCCTAGTCATTACTATCGAAAATTAAAATTACATTCACATTGCATTAGAGCGTTTGATGCTAATTCCTGTTATACCGCCAGTCACCTAATAACCAAATGGGTAAACGGAACTGTCGTTTTCTAATTATGTACATGCGATGTCTTCATTATACATTCTTTTTGGAATATTTAAATTAGGTATTTCTCCAATATTGTTGAAAGCGGTTTTTTGGCATTTTGAAACCAACGACTGGCGCGCTTTGGTCGGGGTCGATGTTATTTTGGAATGTTTGGCGGACATGCTGGAATATTTGGACTATTCAGGTTGAATGTTTGATGGTCGTACAGTTGGCGGTGAGTGGTGATTGGCTTCGACTTAACGATTTAAATCAGTGGTCACTGGTGAGTGATTGTTCCTCAGATTGAGCAGCCAATATAATCCGTACTTTAACTATTGACCACCACCCTAAATTGATTCGGTGGCCATCGGCCGTTCACTCACCATCTTAAATGCACTCATCCAACCAGCCAATAATATTCATTGCTCATTCTAATATCAGAATAACTAATATAACTAAATTTCAATCAGCATCCATCGCCAACTTATCCGATGACGAATAATCGTCCATTCACCATCGTTGCAGTCTTGAATAATTCTAACTTGTGTCAAAATTAACAACCTCATTTATAACATTCCAATAAAATGTAAGCGACTTCATTTTGAGTGAAATTTTGAATTCCAATCGCGTTTATTTTTACGATTATCAGCAATCAATCGCCTAGATTAAGGCGTTTTAGGTGCATTTCAATTCTCAAATATTGTATACTGATGTTGAGTTATCAATTGATTAATTACTTCGCCACAGTTATATTTTTTAGCTAGCGGCGTATTCACCTTGCCATTATGCATTTTAATAATATTCACCGCCAATTGATAACCTGAACTGACTTACCCTGTCATTTACAAGGAGGCACATTATGAGTAAGAACATTGTTGTTATCGGCGCTGGCTTCGCGGGGGTCCTAGCCACTAAAAAGCTAGCGAAGCAGTTTAAATCGCAACCGGACGTCTCGATCACGTTGATCGACCGGCACTCCTACTTCACCTACCTCACCCAGTTGCACGAAATTGCGACTGAGCGGGTGCAACCCGACGCCGTTCAGTACGACCTGCAACGGCTCTTTGCGCGGCAGCGAAACGTTAAGTTAGTGACCGATACTGTCGTTCAAGTTGATAAGGAAGCCAAACAGGTCGTCTGTGAACAGGGCACCTACCCGTTCGATAGTTTGCTGATCAGTCTTGGAGGCGAACCCAACGACTTCGGTACCCCTGGGGTGAAGGAAAACGGCTTTACCTTGTGGTCAATGGAAGACGCGATTGCAGTACGCAACCACATCAATGAAATCATCCGTCTCGGGGCTGTCGAAGTGGATCCCGAAAAGCGGGCGGCCATGTTGACGCTGGTGGTCTGTGGTTCCGGCTTTACCGGCGCCGAAACGGTGGGCGAACTGATCGACTACCGGGCAATTTTAGCGCGGCAAAATAAAATCGACCCCAACGAGATTAAGCTGATCCTCGTTGAAGCCGCCCCAACCATCATCAACATGCTGGACCGCACCAACGCCGCTCACGCCGAAGCCTACTTCAAGAAGAACAACGTTGAGATTCGGACGTCTTCCATGATCACCAAGGTCAACGCTGACAGTGTGGAAATCAAGGAACAAGATCCCATCAAGACCTACACGCTGCTCTGGACCGCTGGCGTGAAGACCAACCATACCGCTGACGAGTTCGGCATCGAGTCTGGTCGTGGTGGCCGCCTGATCGTTAACGAGTATCTGCAAGCGAGTGGCTTTGAAGACAAGAGCATCTACGTGGCCGGTGACAACGCTAACGCCACCGAAAAGGGCGCAGAGCGGGCCGTACCGCAAACGGCTCAGGAGGCCGAATACGAAGCCTTCACCACCAGCCATAATATCGCTGAAGACATCAACGGCACCCAGAACTACGAGACCTTCGTTGACCGCGACATGGGCTTCACGGTGTCCTTTGGCGCCAAGTACGGCATTGCCCAAGTCTTCGGCGGTAAGCGGGTTCGTGGCCTGCTGGCAACCATTATGAAGCACGGCTCCAACTTCCTGTATTTCTGGCGCATCAAGTCGTTTTACTTTATGTGGAAATACCTGATGGACGAAATCTTCCGAGTGGCTAACGGTCGGACAGTATTTGGCACCAATACCTCGCGGCAAGGCAACGTCCTCTGGTCACTCCCCCTACGCTTGTTCTTCGGCATCGGCCTCTTCATCGACGGCCTTAGCAAGCTGAACGGCGACGTGGGCTGGCTGGTCAGCGGTCATCCGGGGTTAGGCATCTGGGAACTATTGATTGGGGCGCTGATCTTCCTCGGTCTCGGCACCTGGTGTGCTTGCTTCTTGGTGATCATCGGCTTCTTCGTCTTCCTGCACAGTTGGGCGACGGTCTGGGTGCTCTTCGTGGCCTTTGCCCTGATGAACGGTTCTGGCCGCAGCTTCGGCCTGGATCTCTGGTTCGTGCCATGGTTGCAGCGGACACTGGGACAATCGCGATATGGGGTTTCTCGGTCACGGTATTAATGCAGAGCGAGACAAAACTCGGTTAGGTCCCAGAGTATAAGCAAATTGGCGTCCGAATTCCCGATTCTGGAATTTGGACGCCAATTTGCTTATATGGCCGGGGCCTGAGTTTTATCTCGCGTTTAGGCTAGATAATAATCTCGAAATTAAATCAAATTTATCATTATCTTTGAGTTAAGAAACTAGTTCAATCCTTACCAATATTGACTTCTTATCAGCCTCTTTGTTCATTCAATTATTGATTTCGAGTCAGCAACCAACTAGTTAAGGTTGCGAGGTCTTGCTTCGCCGGCAAGTCCGGTAACTGATCAATCAACGCCAACGCCTGCTCAGTCAGTTCACCAGCCATCCGCTTAGCCGCTTCAACACCACCATACTGGTTGACCAACTGCTGAACCATCAACGCCTCCGCGTCACTCAACTCAGCCCGCTTCTTCAACAGCGGTTTAAACGCTCGGGGCGCCTGCTTCATCGCCAGAATCAGCGGCAACGAATAAACGCCCGCCTTCAAATCTTCTAGTACCGGCTTCTTGGTCAGCGCGGTTTGACCATCGTAATCGAGGATGTCATCCAAGATCTGATAAGCCTTCCCAATCGTCAGTCCAATCTGCCCGGCGAGGTCAATCACCTCAGCCGAACCCCCGGTCAACGCCACCCCTTGCCGGCAACTTAACCAGAACAGTTCCGCCGTCTTGCCGGTGATTTCGTTAAAATACTCGGCTTCGGTCACCGACTGTTTATAGTTGAGCTGCATCTGCGCCAGCTCCCCCACTAAAATTTCACGCATGCTATCAATGTGAAGTTGAAGCTGGGCCACATCCTGGGTCGCCTTCATCACTTCACTGAAGTACACCGTAAATAAGTAGTCTCCCGCGTAAATCGCGTTCCGAGACCCGTACTGGGTGTGAATCGTGGTGACCCCACGCCGCAAGGGTGACGCATCGATCACGTCATCGTGGATCAGCGTGGCCACGTGTAGAATTTCAAGCGAAGCGGCCCCTGCCCGTAACGCATTTTCATCTCGTTGCGTGCCAAACGCCGAGAATAAATAGAAGAACCCCGGTCGCAGGAGTTTGCCCCCCGACTTAAGTAACTGGGTGATCTTCGTGTGAATCGGTTGATTAGGTAACGTGACGACTTTCAACAGGTACGGCTGGAGCTGCGTGAGCTGTCGCTGAACCGTTGGAAATTGACGCCAAAGTTGATGCACCATGTTGCCCCTCCTCGTCGCTGGTAGCCAAACGACTTATCGTTCGATTACCAAACTCAATTAGGTTTATTCTAACATAGCGCCTCACCGATTCGTTGGTGAATTCACGATTTATCCTTGAAACGCGGCAATTTTTGCCAGAAGTTGGGTGTTGTTGTTTAATTTGGCAAAGGTCTTGGCATCATTCAAGTGATCCACCACTTCAGTTTCAGGGCGGTGCTCATCCCGCGCATTTTGCGCCAACAAGAAACAGATCTTGGCTGAGTAGTAAGTTACGTGGTTCTTGGCACAGATACCGTAGCCGTAATGCAACAGCGAATCACTGGTCTCAAAGTCGCCAACGCTAGCAAAATACTCCGCCGTATAAAACACCATGTTGAGCACTCGCCAAATTGACTGGTTATCGGTCAACGGTAACGTCTGCAGCTTATCAAAAATCTTCTGGAAGTAGAACTCACTCTTCGCATTTTCCCCATTGCGACTGTACGCCACCCCACTCCCGGTATACGCCAGCAGTGTGAAAATCGTTTGGTGCGTGTCGTCCAAATCATTTAAAATGAGGTTAAAGTCGTACAGGGTATCGGCAATTGGTTTGTCCAACAACGCCGACAGGTACCCGCGCACGAAGTAGTACTGCATCTGACTCTTGTTGTTCAAGTCAGCCAGGTCAATCTCACCTAGGTCGACCAAGGCGCTCTCGTACTCGCTGGTGATCAACTTAAATTCGGCCTGTTCCAACAACACACTGGCCTGCGACTGTGCCGGTTGATTCACCGGAAAAACGTCGTCCAACTTTAGGTCCAACCGCGCGCACAATTGCGTTAAGATGCGGATGGCGGGCGCCTTGCCCGAACTCTCAAACTTACTGAGGGTGGCTTGGGTGCAGATACCCTGACAGAGTTCCGCTTGCGATAAGTGATGCGCCTTACGCGCTTCAATAAAACGATTAATATCCATTAATTATCAGTCCATATTCGTATTTTTTATACATTATATCAAATATCGTCATGACTAAATAATCTTTTTAACCTTATATTTTCGTAATAACTAGCGCAATTTTGCGCATGACCACCAATTCAACGAAGGAGTCCTTACCATGTCACTCACTAACCCCACCCCAGAAGCCGACGTTCAACACCTCTTCAACCGCCTCGCAACCCACTACGACGCCATGAACACCCTGATGACGCTGGGCACCCACCACCACTGGCGCAAGGTCACCATGCAGCAACTCGCCGTTCAACCGGGCAATTTTGCGCTGGACGTCTGCTGCGGCACGGGTGACTGGACGATTGCGCTGGCGAAAGCGGTCGGTCCCAGCGGTCACGTTTGGGGCTTAGACTTTAGTGAGGAAATGCTGGCGCTGGCACAACAAAAGATTCGCGCCGCCCACCTCGAAGACCGGGTGACCCTCGTTCAAGGCGATGCGATGCAACTGCCGTACCCAGCCAATACCTTTGACGTCGTCACCATCGGCTTCGGCCTCCGCAACGTCCCCGACGCTAACCAGATCCTCCGCGAACTTTACCGGGTCGTCCGTGCCGGTGGCAAGGCCGCTTGCTTAGAGACCTCACAGCCCACTCAACCGGTAATTAAGATCGGCTGGCAAGCATACTTTAAGCTGGTGCCCGTGATGACGAGTCTTGCTGGGAACCGGTACTCAGATTACGACTATCTTCAGCAGACCACGAAGGCGTTTGTGTCGGCGAAGCAGTTGGTTGGGATGTTTGAGGCAGCTGGGTTTGAAGATGTGCGTTACCGGACGTTTGATTTGGGAGCGGCGGCGTTGCATTTGGGGCGGAAGGGTTATCGATCATAATCACCAAAAAAGCTCGAATTGAGTATGCTGGCGTTCAGCATAGCCAATTTGAGCTTTTTATTGCTTGATGAATGGTGTTGCAATTAGAATTTCGGAATTACCTGATTTAATTACCGAGCCATTAAGCACCGGTTTGGTCACCAGTCCAGCCACGATCGCCAGGCTTTGATGTCCAGACCCATTGAACTAAGTCGCCGTTCTTAACAGGTGAAGCGCCCGCACTGCGACTTGGGTATGAGCCGTTGATGTTGTACAGCCAACCGCCACCATTACCACTAGTACCAGCAGTGTAACTGCCAATCCGGTTAACGTAAATCGTTGAGCCAGAACCGGTGTACGAGATATCTCTATCTAATTTTTCGAGTACGTCAAAGGCAGTATCACCTGATTGAATATCAACCGTTCCTGACTTCAAAATCTTATTACCTTCTTCTTGAGGGCCAAAGATTTGCACTTGAACTTGTTCTTCAGTGGCGTTAGTGGTGCTCCCACTGCCAACTAACGACGTGATTGGGGCTTGGGGCGTCGTTGTCGTTGTCGTTGTAGTCGTGCTTGGTGTTGTCGTAGTCGTTTTATTTGAAGTCGTTGTGGTAGTCGTCTTCTTAGCAGCCGGCGCCACACCCTTCTTCAGATAACTGTGCCAGATCCAGCCCTTAACCTTATTGTTGCTGGTCTTAACATAGTAGTAAACAGCCTTCTTACCATTAGCCCGCGTTACCGTAGCCTGGTTGTACGTATAGAACGTTGTGTGCTTATAGTTCTTAGCGTAGTGGTTGGCCTTCGTCAACTTACTAGTGCTGTAGAACGTTCCCTTGGTCACGTGGTAGGCTTTCTTAGATAATTTCTTGTAAGTTGCCTTAACCACTTTGGTGCTCTTCGTTTTAGCTTGCGCCGTGGTTGTCGTTGCGCTAACGCCAGTCCCGACAGCCAGTCCGCCAAGAACTAAGGCGGTCCCAGCTAGTAGTTTTACTAGTTTGGTAAACTTCATAATGAACTCTCCCCTAACATCCTAATAATATAGTCATTAATAATTGCAATTAAGCAATCTGATAACCTAGTTTAAGTGTTTCAATTGGCCAATGTAACGCCCTAGTATTGCGTATCGATCACGAACTTCTTGTTGGCGGAAATATAGCTCCCATTCGTCAACTGGAACCGAGTTGTAACGCCACTCTTGATCAACTTCTTAACCTTCAAAGTTTGACCCTTCTTGTAGTGCTTTTGTTTCGTAGATAAGTTGGCCTTCTTGTATTGGTTAACCCCAGCCTTTGAAATAATTTGAATCTTCTTAGGCGTGGTTTGGTAATAAGCGTAGGCAACTGACTTCGTGCTGCTGGTAATGTAGCCCTTCTTGCCACTAGCCTGGTTTTGAACGTAGTAAACTTTCTTACCAGCATCGTTCTTCACTGTCTTCGTAACTAAGAACGTCGGCCGGTTGGTTCGCTTGTGCTTAGCGTATGTGGCAACCGTCTTGCCTTTAAGGCTATCGCTCTTGTAGAGCTTCAAACCGGAAATCGCGTACAACACTTTCTTAGCTGAGGCCTTAGTCGTCCCTGCTACAGTTGTGTTGGCTGTCGTTGGTGTAGCAGTCGATGCAGTAGCCGTCTTGGTTGCTTGGAACGCAGTGACCGCTGCAACCCCAGCACTTTGAAGCTTTGCGAGATCCGTTGTCAATAACTTATCCGCCTTCATCTGATCCGTGTACGAGGTAACTAACTTATCAACCGCTGCATAAGCCGTTGTCTTATCTGCAGCTGCAATGGAGGTGTCGTTTTGAATGTCAACCTTCATAGTGTTACCAGCAATGATAACAGCGTTCATAGCCGCGTTACGTTGTGCTGTTGTTGCAAGTTGATTATGCATTGCGGTTACGGCTTTAATGGTTGAGATAGCGGCGTCTTGAGCTGTTTTTAACTTTTGAACGGTAATGCCACCGTTGGCATTAATCATTGGAATGTACTGATTAGCGGTGTTCTTGATTGTAGTGATCGCCGTTGCCTTTTCAGCATCACTCGCCTTAGTATCGGCGTTGATAACAGCTGTTTGGGCAGTTACTGCGGCGTTGATGGCGTTGATGCCGGCGGTTTTTTCGGTATCGGTGGCTTTCAAGATTATTGCGCTACCTAGGGCATTGCCGCTATCCAGTATAGCCTTTGATAAAGCACTTTGTGTTTCGGTACCATTGATTACTGTCTGATACTGAGCGTATGCTGTTTCGAGTCTCTCCTTTGCCGCTTTAACATCCACATCAAAACCGGTTATTGCTGATAGTTTACTCATAGCCGCATCGTAATTACTTTTAAGAGTTGCTAAAGCATCTGCTTTATTTTGATCCGTCACAACGTTAATATCGCTAACCGGTCCAAGGTCTTGAAATTGTTTATATGCTGCTACGACTAACTTGCCTAAAGCTGAAAACGTTAATGTTCCGCTATCAATCTTTTCTTCATCACTCGCCAAAGCGGTATCGATTTTCGCATTAGTGTCTGCTTTTGCTTTATCTGAAGCCGAGGCTAAACTATTCACCACCTGTTTACGTGCATTCGCAATATTTTCAACAAAAAATTTTGCATCTGCTATTTGCGTTGTATTAGCTTCTTTTCCAGAAAATTTTGTCCCATCGATATTCGTTGTAAGATAAGGTACGAGGACTTTTGATTGCAAAAAACTTGAAATATTTTGGTCTGCTATCGATTTACCAGTGTAGGACACCAAGACTTGTGGATTCGTATATTTCTCTTGTGCAGTTATAACGCTATTAGCGGTCGCTGACGATGTTGCACCTGCAACTGCTATTTCCTCTTTTCTTTTATTCGCAAAAGTTGCCACTAATTCAGCTGCTGATTCCCAGTCAACTGGTAACGAAACGTCAGTTAATGTATTAATGGCGCTCGTATTAGCCTGATTAAATTGATTTTGATCATAAGTTCCGTCACTATAATATTTACTACTAGCTTGGATTTTAGTAAGTCCTTTAATACTCGAATCCCTGCTATAATCATTTTGGGAAGTCATGCTGGCTGCACTTAAATTATCATCGAAAGAGGACTTTAGTGCTGAAATTGCATTCGTGTCAGTTCCATCTAAGTTAACAGTTGCATCTAAATTAACTTGCGCCAGTGTTTCATTAAATTTTGCCGTTGCATCTTCGATATCTTGTGCTTTAGTGTTGGTGCTATCAGCCTTAGCGCTTAAAGGTGCCGATGCAAATTTTCCCTGTTTTGTTTGAGTTACCACTTGTATTGGCGATATCAATCCTAAAAAAGTTGAAAACAACATAATACTCGTTACTACTCCATATTTTTTCATATGGCGATTCCCCCTATAAAAATAAAGCGTTTACAGTTATTCTAATCACTCACATATATTAAAACAATTTATTCAGCCAAACTACGCGATATACTACTGCGACTACCTTCAAAAGTACTAATTATCATTTCTCATATCGTAATTCTGATTCAGAATCGTCTCTTTATAGATTACAAGAAATAGAAAATTAAAATTTACATTCTATTTATTAAATATACTTCAACCTGAATTATTCATACCTTTCAAAAAAGTCGTCAGTTTTCATGTTTTTCAAAAACTGACGGCTTTTGATCTTGCTTACTATGTATTGAGACTCTAAATTTTGATGGTATCACCTAACGGTGAGTCATTTTTGAATTTTTGGGTGCACTTATCCCTTGATCGTACAGAATTTTTTTTAATTGGGGCTATTTAATAGCCTGAATACGCTGTAATACCTGATAAAAGAGTCGATGATAAACGTGATGAGAACTCAGTCGTAACTGGATTCGTCGACCGGTAAACACAACGCGGGCAGCGACTTTGAATAAACGGATTCGTAATGTACTAACACGCAATCCGGTCTCTGTTTTAG